>ONFK01000061.1 GCA_900317065.1 uncultured Bacteroidales bacterium | reverse complement strand
CGGGCGATGGAGTTCGCAACGGACACCGGATTGTAGACGGTTCCGAAGGGGTTCGTGCAGACCTTGAATCCGGCTGCAGCCATGCGCGCTCCCATCTCGGTGGCGAAGCAACTGCCCAGCACGGTCACTTTGTCGTCTTTGCTTATCTTTATGGGAAATTTCAGGATTTCCACCTTTGTCGCTGTCTTTGTCATATTGCAAAAATAGCACTCTTTTGCTATATTTGTACGCTTATGATCAAGACTAACCACATTCTGATTCTTGCCATTCTTATGGTGGCAATGCCACTTCAGGCAAAGGTTTACAAAGTAACAAGCCCTTCGGGCAAACTGGGTCTTTCCGTTTCCGTCGGAGAAAAGTGCACTTGGTCGCTGGAAGTGGGAGGCGAAAAAGTTCTGGATGACAACGACCTGGCCCTCGAATTCGAGGGGCTCACCCTCGGGCAGGGTGCCAAGGTGCTGAAGCAGACCAGGCAGAGCAGGAGCGAACACATAGTGGCTCCTTTCTACCGTCAGGCAGAGTTCGATACAAAATACAATGCTCTGACTCTCAAGATGAAGGGCGGATGGTCCCTTGAACTCAGGGCCTACGACGACGGAGTGGCCTACCGTTTCGCCACCTCCATGCAGGGGGAGCGGAAGGTCCTGGGCGAAAAGGCGGAGTTCAATTTCTGCAAGCCATACGGAATGCTGGTACCTTATGCCCGCATATCCAAAAATGACAGATACCGCACTTCTTTCGAGAGCCTCTACGATGAGGTGAATGCCGGAGACGCATCCAAGGCGGACGGAAGGCTGGCCCTCATGCCCGTATACGTCGACCTTGGCGATGCCGGACGCCTTCTCCTTACCGAATCCGACCTGTGGGCCTATCCAGGGATGTTCCTCCGCACGACGGACAGGGGCTTCGAGGCGGAATTCCCTCCGTACCCGAACAACACGCAGGTGCAGGATGGAAAGTATCTCGACTATCTGAACGTCGTCGAAGGCACACGCACATACCCCTGGCGCATAGTGGCATACGCCGAAGATGAGAAGGGCCTTGCCGTGAACAACATGGTCTACCAGCTTGCGACGCCGTGCAAACTCGACGACATCTCCTGGATCAAGCCGGGCAAGTCTACCTGGGACTGGTGGAATGCCATACGCCGCCACGGAGTCGATTTCAAGGCCGGAATCAATACCGAGACCTACCTCTACGACATAGACTTCGCCGCGAAATACGGCATAGAGTACATACTGATAGACGACGGCTGGTACAGGAACAAGAATATCTTCAACCCCATCGACGGGCTTGACATCAGGAAAATCTGCGATCATGCCGGGGAGAAGGGGGTCAAGGTGATTCTCTGGGTATCGAAGGGTGTGCTGGGGCTCAGGCCTGCCAAGGCTTTCGAGCATTATTCCAAAATGGGCGTGGCCGGTTTCAAGATCGACTTCTTCGACTCTCAGGAAGCTGCCATGGTAAGCCGCATCAACATGTATGCGGAAGAGGCAGCGAAGTACCATTTGGTTTTGGATTTCCACGGGCATTACAAACCCGTCGGGCTCAACAGGACATGGCCCAATGTGCTTAATTTCGAAGGGGTTGCCGGCCTCGAAAACCTGAAGTGGGCGGGTTCCGACTTCGACATGCCACGCAACGATGTGATCCTCCCGTTCATCCGTCAGGCTGCCGGTGCGATGGATTACACGCCGGGGGCCTTGCGCAATGCGTCTAAAAAGGAGTACCGCACAGTCAACGAAAGGCCCATGAGTCAGGGGACCAGGGCCCATCAGCTCGCTTGCTATGTAGTGTTCGACGAGCCTTTCGCCATGCTCTGCGACTCTCCTTCGGACTATCTGAAAGAAGATGAGACCACCCGCTGGATAGCTTCCATCCCGACCGTCTTCGACCGTACCGAGATTCTTTCCGCAAAGATAGGGGAGTACGTCGTGACCATGCGCGAAAAGGATGGAAAGTACTATGTCGGAGGGCTTACCAACTGGGAGGCACGGAATCTGGCTGTCGACACCTCCTTCCTTCCCGAGGGCAACTGGAAATGGAAAATCTTCATGGACGGCAAGAATGCCGATACCGTAGGCTCAGACTATGTCCTCGGCTTTTTCAACAGTATTACCAAAGACAAAGGTCCCGTGACCATCCCCCTCGCACCTGGCGGCGGATTCGTGATGGTCTTCGAAAAGTGATGATCATGAAAAAGATAGTATATGTTTTAACCGTCCTTGCCCTGGCCTCCTGCGGCCCCAAGGACGGTGTCCACACTCTGCATCTGCTCACCACGAACGACGTGCACGGCCGGTGGTTCGATTCCACTTATGTGCAGAAAGGCACCAGGCAGAGCCTGATGGCGGTAAATTATTATGTAGACAGCATCCGGACCGCCGACGGGGCGGAAAACGTGATGCTTATAGATGCCGGCGACTGCCTGCAGGGCGACAACGCCAGCTATTACTATAACTATGTGGACACCAAGTCCGAGCACCTCTTCAGCCGGCTTGTGTCCTACATGAAGTACGATGCAATCACAGTCGGCAACCACGATGTGGAAACGGGACATGCAGTCTACGACAAGGTTGCCAGGGAACTGAATCGCCACGGCATTCCCTTCCTCGGAGGAAATGCCATACGCAACGACAACGGCAAGCCCTATTTCCAGCTCTACAAGACATTCAGGCGCGCCGGTCTCAAGGTTCTGGTTCTCGGTTACACCAATGCCAACAATCCAGCCTGGATGGATGAGAGCCTTTGGAGTGGCATGCATTTCGAGAGCCTTATTCCCAAAGTGCAGGAAGATGTCGACCGCATCACCGCCAAGGAAAAGCCGCAGGTGGTGATAGTTTCGGTGCACTCGGCAACCGGCGACGGCAACGGGAAGGTTCTTGAAGCCCAAGGGCTGGACCTCTTCAATACCCTGAAAGGTGTAGACTTCGTGGTATGCTCGCACGATCACCGTGAGTTCACGGAAAGCAACGGCGACATTGCCATTATCAATACCGGCAACCGCGCCAAGTTTCTCGGCCACGGAGAACTTTCAGTGGAGATCAAGAACGGCAAGGTGGCATCCAAGACCATCAGTTCCGGCCTGATTCCCGTTGACAAACGCAGGACCGATGCCGTGATGCGCGAGGCCTTCCGCAGCGATTATCTCGCAGTCAAGGAATTCTCAAACAAGGAGATAGGCGCTCTTGCCATGGACCTTCGCACCCGCGACGCCTACAGCGGAATGTGCGACTATGTAAACCTGATCCACACGGTTTCGCTCAAGGGCGGAAACGCGCAGATTTCTTTCGCGGCGCCCCTCACATACAACGGCACCATACGCGCCGGGATCCTGATCTACAACGATCTGTTTACTATCTATCCCTTTGAAAACCAGCTCTATACCTTGCGCCTTACCGGCCGTGAGATAAAGGGTTACCTGGAGTATTCGTATTCGAGATGGCTGGCTGAACCCGGGGACGAGCATATCCTTCGCATCGTGGAGCGCAACGACCCGCGCAACAACCAGACCGGATGGTCCTTCGTCGGCAGGTCCTACAACTTCGATTCCGCCGCAGGCATCAACTATACCGTGGATGTCACCAGACCGGCGGGGGAGAGAATCAGCATCTCCGGCCTTGCTGACGGCAGCAGCTTCGATCCCGAAGCCGAGTACGTCGTCGCGATGACTTCCTACCGCGCCAGCGGTGCGGGCGGAATGCTCACGAAGGGCGCCGGCATTCCGGAAGACGAACTCGAGAAACGCATCATCCACCGCTATCCCGAAATCCGCGAACTGCTCTACGATTTCATCAACGAGTATGGCCTGATCGACGGCAGCGCCGTCTATGACGCCTCCCGCAACGGGGTATGGAAATTCGTCCCCGAGGACATCGCATCCAAGGGGATTGCACGCGATCTGGAACTGCTGTTCTAGCCCCGGAAATTCTTGAGCCGCTGGGCGAGGGATCCGTCCACGGCCATCTTCATCATCTTGCGGGATCCTTCGAACTGCTTGAGCAGTTTGTTGACATCCTCCACCGAAGTACCGCTGCCGGCAGCTATTCTGCGGCGGCGGCTTCCGTTTATGGCTTCGGGATGCTCGCGCTCGTAGGGCGTCATCGAGTGATAGATGGCCTCGGTGCTCTTGAAGGCCTTGTCGTTGTCGATGTCGATATCCTTCATCGCCTTGCCCATGCCGGGGATCATCGACGCAAGGTCCTTGATGTCTCCCATCTTGCGGACCTGCTGTATCTGATTGTAGAAGTCGTTCAGGTTGAACTGGTTCTTGGCGAGTTTCTTGCGGGTTTCGCGCAATTCTTTCTCGTCGACAGCCTGCTGGGCCTTCTCGACGAGCGAAACGACGTCGCCCATTCCCAGGATGCGGTCCGCGATTCGGGCGGGGTAGAAGAGGTCCAGGGCCTCCATCTTCTCGCCTGTCGACACGAACTTGATGGGTTTGCCGGTGACCGCCTTGATGGAAAGGGCCGCACCGCCGCGGGTGTCGCCGTCGAGCTTGGTCAGCACAACTCCGTCATAGTCGATGGCATCGTTGAAGGCGAGGGCCGATGCGACTGCATCCTGTCCCGTCATGGCATCCACCACGAAAAGGCTCTCGGTAGGTTTGACGGCCTCGTTCATTGTGCGGATCTCGTCCATCAACTCCTGGTCGACGCTGAGGCGGCCTGCTGTATCGACGATGATCACGCTGTATCCCTGCTGGCCGCCCTGGGAGATGGCGGCTTTCGCCACCTTCACAGGGGCCTTCTCTCCTTCGATGGAGAACACCGGCACCTGGATCTGCTCCGCAAGGGTCTTCAACTGGTCGATGGCGGCGGGGCGGAAGGTGTCGCAGGCCGCGAGCATCACCTTTACGCCCTTGCGCTTCAGCCAGAGGGCGAGCTTGCCGCTGAACGTGGTCTTTCCGGAACCGTTCAGGCCGGCGACCAGCACTACGGCGGGGTTGCCCTTGACGTTGATTTCGGAGGCGTCGCTGCCCATGAAATCAGCCAGTTCGTCGTGGACAATCTTGACCATCATCTGCTGCGGCTTGACCGCGGTCAGCACTCCCGTGCCTATGGCCTTGGTCTTCACCTTCTCGCAGAATTCCTTCGCCACTTTATAGTTTACGTCGGCGTCCAGGAGCGCCCTGCGGACGTCCTTGAGCGTTTCAGCGACGTTTACTTCAGTTATTTTGCCTTCTCCCTTCAGGATTTTGAAGGACTTTTCAAGCCTTTCGGATAAATTTTCGAACATAACGGGTACAAAAATACTCAAAATTTGCGAATCTCGCGAATACATTAACCAACACTAAAAACTTATGAAAAAAATTCTTTCGAAAATGATCGAGTTGCTCGTTCATTTCTACTCCGGCAATTCGGAGCCGTCCCAGCGCATGGTAAACCAGAGGATCGCCAGGAAATTCAACCTGTGGGTAGCGGAGAAGAAGTTCTGCAGGCCCGATGCTCCTCTCGCGTCCATCGCCGAAGAATTCGGGGTTTCCGAAGAGGAACTGTCCTACTTCTTCTCTACCGTAGTGGGAAGCCGTTTCTCCACTGTCCGAAAGCGCCTTCGCCTCGAGGAGGCCAGACGTCTGATCAACGAGAATCCATGGATGAAGCTCATCCTGGTAGCAAACCGTGTCGGGATAATGGACAAGTGCAACTTCCGCCGCCAGTTCAAGGAAATGTACGGATACACCCCAAGCGAGTGGCAGCGTGAGTGCCAGCGCGGCCGTGAAGTGAAGTAACAGCCGCCCGCCCCACGTTCCCTGAGCATCCGTGAATATCGCGGATGCAGGGCAGTCTTGTGCTTATGTGAAAAAATATTGCTATCTTTGAAAGATATTTATGACACAGGCAACTATCATTTTCCTATTGCTTCTCGACCTCTTCCTGACGGTCGGGATTTCGTTTCTGTGCTCAATCCTCGAGTCCGTGCTGATGTCCACTCCTCTTTCCTACATCATCATGCGTGAAGAAGAAGGATACAAGCCGGCAACTCTTTTCAAGAAATACAAGACGGACATAGACCGCCCCATAGCCGCCATCCTGGCGATGAACACCATCGCCAACACCTTCGGCGCATCGCTCGTGGGCGTGCTGACGGCAAAGGCCTTCGGCAGTTACTGGGTGGGATGGATGTCCGCACTCACCACCATCCTCATCCTCGTCTGTTCCGAGATCATTCCCAAGACCATAGGCACCAGCAAATACCGCAGCCTGATGGGCTTTACCACCAGGGGCATCTCCATACTGCAGGTCGTTATGTACCCGTTCGTCGAACTGATGCGCTTCGTGGGCAGCCGTTTCGCGGGAGACGAAGAAGAAGCCTCGGTCAGCCGCGAGGAAGTTTCGGCCCTTGCAAACGTGGGAGAGGAAGAGGGGGTCATCGACCGCAGCGAGAACAAAGTCATCCAGAATATCATCAAGCTAGACAACGTCAAGGCTTACGAGGCGATGACGCCACGCGTGGTGTGCTCCGTCGCACCCGAGTCGATGACGCTCAAGGAGTATTTCGAGGCCGACGAGTTCGAGCATCACTCCCGTATCCCCGTCTATGCCGAGAGCCCTGAATACATCACCGGATATATCCTCCGCGACGATGCCCTGGAGGATCTGGCGGAGGACAAGTTCAGCAAGAAACTCAAGGACCTCCGCAGGGACATCTCCTTCTTCAACGAAGAGACTTCGCTGGCGGACATCTGGGAGAAGCTCCTTAAGAGCCGCGAGCAGATGGCCCTAATCATAGACGACTATGGCTGCTTCGAGGGGATCTTGACCCTGGAAGATATCATTGAAACCATTTTCGGACTGGAGATAATGGACGAAATGGATGAGGTGAGCGACATGCAGGAATATGCCAAGGAGCGCTGGAAAAAGCGCCAGAAGCGCTATCGCAAGGTCAGCATTCCTGCGGAAAAGGCTTGAAAATTTGGATAAAACTGACGCATTTTGCGTTTTTTTACTATTTTTGTACTCTGTAGGTCCAAGAACCTTTGTTTATGCTCGAAGATGTCCGCACATACGTAAACCGTCTGATCGCCCTGTATGAAGGTGAAAAGAAGCGCGCCGCGGATGCCGAGGAACTTCTGGCAGCGAGCAAAGGCGAGTTGGAATCCTGCAAAAAGCAGATTGCTGATTTGAACAGACAGATAGACAATCAGAGGCTTACAAGTGCGTTTGCCGCAGAGGGCGGGAACCCCGAAGCCAAGCGCCGCTTGACCAAACTGATTGCGGAAATTGACAAGTGTATAGAATTGCTTGAAGCTTGATATGGAACAGAAAGTGAACCTGCTCATAGCTGGAAGGCCGTTTCAACTCAAGGCGAATTCTGCCGACATGGAGCAGTCGATGCGCCAGGCGGCGGATGACATCAACAGGATGCTGGACCGCTACACGGCAAAGTATCCGGACAAGGACCTGGTTGAAATCCTGCTTTTCGTTACTTTGACGCAGACCGTTTACAAGTACGACGCCATCAAGAAATGCAATCAACTCACTGCCGAAGGCGCGAAGCTGGCCGGCGATCTTTCCGAGTATCTGAAAAAAACAGAACCCGACCGTTAGTCCGTCCTTGCTGAAACAAAACAAGTTCCACGGAACCGGGTGTACTCGTGCCGAGGATGGCAGGCCTGCCTGACAGGAAGCCAGATACGGACCGGAGCCCAAATCTTACAGAAATTATTTTCTGCTATGGACTGACGGTTTTTCATACAGCATCTGCATGTTGAATGCGGATGCTGTTTTGTTTGACATACTAAAACACTATATATATGTTGTTATACCTATTGTCGGCATTAGCAGGCGCCATAGTGGCCCTGGCCGTTTACATACTCGTCCACAAAGCCTCGGTGAAGGGGCGTGGCGAAGCCATCATCCAGAAGGCGGAACTCGAAGCAGAGCAGATCAAGCAGCAGAAGATTCTGCAGGCGAAAGAGAAGTTCCTCCAGCTAAAGAGCGAACACGAAGACTATATCAGCAATAAGAACAAGCAGTTGCAGGAGCGTGAAAACGCCGTGCACAACAAGGAGTCGCAACTTGGTCAGCAGGCCAGCGAACTCGGCCGCAAGCAGCACGAAATCGAAAGCGCCCGCGGTCAGGTGCGTGCCCAGATGGAGAATCTGGAGCGCAGGCAGGAAGAATGCGACCGCCTTACCGCACAGGTCAACAAGCAGCTTGAGACCATAGCCGGGATGACCGCGGCCGAGGCCAAGAACATGCTTGTAGAAAACCTGAAGGCGGAGGCCCGCACCGAGGCCCAGGCCTACATCAACGACACGATGGAC
>ONFK01000011.1 GCA_900317065.1 uncultured Bacteroidales bacterium | reverse complement strand
ACAAGGTAGCCGTACCGGAAGGTGTGGCTGGAACACCTCCTTTTTGGAGCGAGATTCCCGACACTCGACGCGCTCGCGGTCTGTAAACAAGGCGTTCAGAGGCCTGCGCGTATTTGTTCTTCCATTATTATATAGTCTCTTAGCTCAGTTGGTTAGAGCGCCACACTGATAATGTGGAGGTCCGCGGTTCAACTCCGCGAGGGACTACAAAAAATTCCATGGGGGTATAGCTCAGTTGGTAGAGCACCTGCTTTGCAAGCAGGGGGTCAAGAGTTCGAATCTCTTTATCTCCACTCCAAAAGCCATCGCTAATGCGGTGGCTTTTTTTGTAATCGACGCCGCAGGACATTGGAATGTCAAAATTATTTGCCACCTTTGAACAAAGAATGAGAAATTGGATAAATGAGAAAACTCGCCATCATCATTATCGCCGCACTCTCCATCGCGGCCTGTACATCTAAATTCGGCATAATTCACGTCAAGACTCCGGCCCGTCCTGCCGGGCAGCAGGATGTCCTGGGACTGGCCCTCGACCCCATCGACACCGTGCGGGTCGGCTTCATCGGGCTTGGCATGCGCGGACCGGGAGCGGTGGAGCGCTTCTGTTATCTGCCCCAAACCAGAATAGTGGCCCTGTGCGACGTGGAGGAAGAGAATGTGGCAAAGTGCAAGGAGATTACGGCGAGGCACTCACGTCCGGAACCGGAAGGATACAGCGGCAGCGAGGATGTCTGGAAGCAACTCTGCGAAAGGCCGGACATCAACCTCGTGTATATCGCTACGGACTGGAAGACTCATACGCCCATGGCTCTCTATGCAATGGAGCATGGCAAGCACGTGGCGATAGAGGTGCCTGCGGCCACGTCCCTCGACGAAATCTGGGCCCTGGTCGACATGGCGGAAAGCAAGCGTCTGCATTGCATGATGCTGGAGAACTGCGTCTATGATTTCTTCGAGCTTACAACCCTGAACATGGCTCAGCAGGGACTTTTCGGCGAGATCATCCACACCGAGGGGGCATACCACCACAGCCTCGACGAGTTCTGGGATGAGTACTGGCACTCCTGGCGGCTCGACTTCAATGCGGAGCACAAGGGAGATCTTTATCCTACACACGGCCTGGGCCCTGTCTGCCAGGTGATGAATATTCACCGCGGCGACCGTATGAAGACTCTTACCGCGATGGAAACCCGTTCTGTCGTGGGCAGGAAACTATGGAAAGAACGCGGGCACGATCCCGAGGAATTCCAGAATGGAGATGAGACTATGACGATGATAACTACCGAAAAGGGAAATACCATCCTGATAGAGCACGATGTGATGACTCCGCGCCCCTACAATCGTATGTACCAGGTGGTCGGCACCGAAGGATATGCGGCCAAATATCCCGTTCAGCAGTACAGCCTGCGTCCGGACAGGCAGGAAGGTGCGCCCGACCATGAGAATCTCAATTCCCACCGCCCTGTGACCCCCGAGGTCATGAAAGCCCTGACAGAAAAGTATCGCAGCCCCATCCTCACCCCTGAACTCGAGGCCATGGCAAAGGAGGTCGGCGGACACGGAGGGATGGACTTCATCATGGATTACCGTCTGGTGTACTGCCTTACCAACGGCCTTCCGCTCGATATGGACGTCTATGACCTCGCAGAGTGGTGCTGCCTGAGCGAACTGGGAGTTATTTCCATCGCCAACGGCAATGCCCCTGTAGAGATCCCCGATTTCACCCGCGGATCCTGGGACAGGCAGAAAGGATTCAGATACGCTTTCGCGGACTAGAGTTCAAGCGCCTTGCGGGCCTCGGCGATGGCGTGGGCGGGGCCTTCATCTCCCAGACGGGGGATGGTGAAAAGATCCAGCGCCGACTCCAGCGCCTGCAGGCGTACGGTATCTCCGGCCTCTTTCCATTCCTTGCGGAGGAGAGAGGCTTTTTCGTAGTCCTGTATGCCCTCCACAAGCCTTTCGAAACGGACACTGCTGCATCCGTCAGGATAGACCATATAGCAGTCTCCGGCCGGCCATCTGACAAAGCGGGCGTCGTTCACGGGATCCTTTGTCCACGAATTGTACGCCCAGCGCAGATATCCGTCAAAATTGCCGGCTAGGGCGTACCATCCTATCCAGATGCCCTCGTCGGTGTCCGATGCGATGAAGGTGTTGGGATACTTTTCCGCGCAGCAGGTGTAGTAGGTGCTGACCATTCCCTTGGATCTGCGCGCTTCTATGATCTCGTCGGGGTAGGGCTCTCGCGATGTGACGCAGAGGTCGTGGATCTGATCCTGGATTTCTTCGTGGAAGGATCCGGCAAGGGCCACCTTGAAGTCCGGAACGGCTTCGCGGACGACAGCGAGGCAGGCCTTCATGGCGTCGAGCGGGCGCTCGTCCATTGCGATGCAGGTTTTGCCGAACCAGCCCTTGTCTTTCAGGTGGCTTGCAAAATCCTGCAGGAAGGGCTTCCAGTACAGCGCGTATTCCGGGCTGTCGGCGGGAGCCGTGACAAAGCGCGTCTCCCCGGATTCGGCATCGATGTAGTCGAAGGTGAGCTTCCAGGGAATCATCGTGTAGCAGTTGATCTGCCTGTCTATGCCCAGTCCGGTCATGAACTCCACCCATCGGTCGAAAACGGAATAATCGTAGGTCCAGCTGCCGTCGGTGTTGCGGGTCTTTACGACCATGGAGCCGAAGGCATCCTCGGTCTGGCCGTTCCAGGGACGGTCGATGATGGTGGCCGTGACAACTTTCTGACCTGCATCCGCAAGCAGTTTCATGACGGGTTCCAGATGCTTGAAGTGCTCCTCGCTCCAGGGCTCTACGCCGTGATAGCGGGCCACGGAATAGGGATTCTGCCAGAGGTCGAGATGAAAGCTGTGCCCGGCCGGCCCTGGAAGGTCGCGTTCCGCCACGTCGAAACTGAAGGGCAGCCTGGCGGTTTTCATCCCGCGTCCGCGGAGTTTGAGCACACCCTCATAATGCCCGGACTTGCAACCGTAGGGCACCTTTACGCTTACCCAGACCGGTTGCGCAGTGCCGGGAACTACATCGAGCGTCTTCTCGTCTCCGATGCGGTCGGCCACTCGCAGCGAATCCCACTCTTTCTTGTTTTTCCTCCATCCGCACTGATTGTATTGTTCGGTGAGGATATCTCCTGTGACGTATGTCAGGAAATGCGCTTCGGCGAATTCGGGCCCGCTGACTTCAGCCCTGAGTCCGCTTATTGCAGAATCGCTGTTCAGGCTCGCGATGATGCCTGTGCGTTCTCCGCGCCAGAGCGTGTGGCTGATTTCCGAGGTCCAGGATACTGTCGGGGTTGTGCGGTTGCAGGATGCCGCGGATGACAGCAGAACCGCAAGAAAGAGGATTCGTAAAGATTTCATGCACAAATATAATCTATTCTTGGAACAAAGTTTGCGGATTATGAAGTAGATTTGTAAAAAGAAGAGTGATTGACAATATGACAATAAATTTGGAAGAAAAACAGATTCCGGTCCTTCTCGTCACCGGTTACCTCGGGAGCGGCAAGACAACGCTGCTGAACCGCATCCTCACCAATAAGAAAGGGATCAAGTTCGCCGTGATAGTGAACGATATCGGCGAAGTGAACATCGACGCCACCCTGATCGAAAAGGGAGGCATAGTGGGCGGCACCGACGATTCGCTCGTCGCTCTGCAGAACGGCTGTATCTGCTGCACGCTGAAGATGGACCTCGTGGCCCAGTTGTCCGAGCTTTGCCGTATGGACAAGTTCGACTACATCGTGATCGAAGCCAGCGGCATCTGCGAGCCGGGCCCCATCGCCCAGACCATCTGCTCCGTGCCTCAGCTGGGGCCGAAGCAGCTCGTCAATCCCAAGCTGGACTGCATAGTCACCGTGGTGGACGCCCTGCGCATGCAGAGCGAGTTCGCCTGCGGCGACGCCCTGAAGAAAGAAGACATAGGCGAGGAAGATCTTGAACGCCTGGTAATCGAGCAGATAGAGTTCTGCAACATAGTGCTCCTGAACAAGGCGTCGGAGGTCAAGCCCGAGGAGCTCGAGCGCGTGAAACAGATCGTGAAGGCCCTGAATCCCGGCGTGGAGATCATCGAGTGCGATTATGGCGACGTGGACCTGGACAAACTGATCAATACCGGCCGTTTCGATTTCGAGAAGGTGGCAACTTCGGCCGCATGGATCGCGGAAGTCGAAGGTCATCATCACGACGAAGACGACGATGATGACGATGACGATCACGACGGACATGAACATCATCATCACCATCATCACCACGAGGGCGGCGAAGTAGAGGAATACAACATAGGCACCTATGTGTACTGCGCACGCCCGGCACTCGACCTGAACAAGTTCGACTATGCGGTAGGACGCCTCTGGCCTGCCAATATCATCCGTGCCAAGGGGCTCTGCTACTTCACGGCGGATACGGACAAATGCTATCTATTTGAGCAGGCCGGTGTGCAGAAGAGTCTGCGAGAAGCGGGCCTGTGGTATGCCGCGATGCCCAAAGACCAGCTGAGCAGGATGCTTGAAACCGACGAGGCGCTGCGACGCGACTGGGATCCCGCCTACGGCGACCGCATGCAGAAGATAGTCTTCATCGGCCAGAACCTCGACAAGGCCGCCATCAAGGAAATAATGGACTCCTGCCTGGCGGAATAAATTACAGCGAATACACGCTGGCGCGAAGGAAATTGCGGAGGTCCTGCAGGTTTGCGGCCTCCGCTATTTTTTCGGGGCTGATTACAGGGCCGACGGCAAGGCGTATGGTCTTGCCCGCCTTGTTCAGCATTTCGGAGGGGAGTCGAAGCAGGCGCACTCTCCAGTCTATCAGACCAAGGGAATAGTAGAAGCGCGAGTTCCCGTCCAGGAAACGCACCGGCAGCACCGGCACTCCGGCCTTCGCGATGAAGCGGATGATGCTCATCTGCCATTCGCGGTCCCGGACGCGCGGCTCCCCCTCCGGCCGTCTGCCGGGTTTCAGGTCCGATACCGCCCCTGACGGGAACAGCCCCAGCACTCCGCCGGCGTCGAGGTGTTCGCGTGCCGCACGCACTCCGGCTATGCTCTGTGCGGTGGGAGCCGTCAGGATATTGCCGTTGGGCGTCACGCGTATCAGATTGGACCTCAGCGGCTCCAGCCGCCAGAGAATCTCGTTCACCATATACTTGTAATCCTCCCTCAGATGCCCGAAGAAATCTATGAGGATGGTGCCGTCCAGGCTGCCGATAGGATGGTTGCTGATGGTGATGAACGGCCCTTTCGGAAGCGTCCCGCGGAAGTGCTCCAGGGCATCTTCCCGCGAGAGTCCGTTCATGGTGTATTTCAGGCCTGCTGCCTCGTTCACCGCACGGGCGAACTCCGGCCCGGAATGAACCGTGAGCGTATCGTATATGTCGCTGACTTTCTGGATTTTAAGGGCCTTGAACAGCCAGCGCGCAAAGGCGTTTCCCGCCTTTCCCCGGAAAACCGGAGCCAGACTTTCGAGTTCTTCTATGGTAATCAGCGCCATCAGCCGTTCCAGGGCTTTGGAGGATCCATCCTGGCATATTCGTCCAGATCCTTCAGGATGGTCACCACGTAGACGAGCGCGAGCATCGCCACGATTACGCCGCCGATGTAGTCGAAAGCGCCGAATGTGAAGTCGTGCCCGAATATGCGCACGTCCTGCGAGAACTCCCGCAGCGGCCTGATGAAGATGAACAGTGTGTTCACTATTATGAGGATGAGTCTCAGTTCGGTTGGGCCAAGCTTCGCATAAGTCAGTTTGAATTCCTTCTTCAGATGCGCGTTCATGCTCACGTTAAGTGTCAGGAGCAGGTAGAGGATGAGCCCGGCGACGGCGATCCAGATATTGAGCAACGAAGAAATGCCTATGCTTATGAACATCAGTATTTCGTTGATTGCATCTACAGTATGGTCGAGATAGTAGCCGTAAATGGGCCTCTGCGTGCCTCTGTATCGGGCAAGATTGCCGTCCAGCGAATCGCCGTACCAGTTTACTATGAACCCGAAGGATGCCAGCCACAGCCAGTTTATGTTGAGGTTCGAGAGTATGTATCCGGCTGCGATGATAACAGAACCAATGATTCCTATCCAGGTAAGGGTGTTGGATGTCACCCATTTCGGCTGACGTGCTGCCAGCCATACAAGAGCCTTATGCTCGGCGGCGTTCAGAAACGATGTCTGAATGCGTTTGGATGCTTTGATTTCTTCTGCCATAATGCGCATCATTACTGCAAATAAAATACCAATTATTAGGGATTGACGCACTTGCATTAAGTCCATAACTTTGCATCGTCAATAGGTACAATGCAACTTTCAGAACTCAAAACCGGCGAAAAGGCCGTAATAGCAAAAGTATCGGGCCACGGGAGTTTCCGCAAGCGCCTGATAGAGATGGGGTTCATCCGCGGCAAAGCCGTACGGGTGATTCTCAACGCCCCTCTCAAGGATCCTATCGAATACGAAATACTCGGGTATAAAGTATCGCTCCGCCGCGAAGAGGCCTCGAAGATAGAGGTCATCAGCGAAGAAGAGGCCAAGTTGCATATCGCCACCGAACACGCCGGAGAATCCCTCCCGGCCATTCTGGACAGGGAAATCTCCGAACTTGCCGAAGAGCGCGGCCACAGCTTGCGCGTCGCCCTTGTGGGCAACCCCAATTGCGGAAAGACATCCCTTTTCAACATAGCCTCCGGTTCCCACGAGCACGTAGGAAACTACAGCGGAGTCACTGTCGACGCCAAGGAAGGAAAGTTCGAATACAAGGGTTACAAGATCACCCTGGTCGACCTTCCCGGCACATATTCCCTCTCGGCCTACAGCCCTGAAGAACTCTACGTCCGCAAGAATCTTCTGGAGAAGACCCCGGACGTGGTGCTGAACGTGGTGGACGCCTCCAACATCGAGCGCAACCTCTACCTTACCGCCCAGCTCATCGACATGAACCTGCCTGTGGTGATGGCCCTGAACATGTACGACGAGCTTCAGGCCCGTGGCGACAGCATCGACATCAAGCAGCTGGGATACCTGCTCGGCATGCCGGTCTGCCCGACAGTCAGCCGCGACGGCAAGGGAATCCCCGAACTCTTCGACACCGTAATAGCGATGTACGAGCAGCATTCCCCGAAGCTCGCCCGCCACATCCACATCAACCACGGAGCCGAAATCGAGCAAAGCATCGACCGCATCAAACTGATACTTCAGCGCGACGCCGACCTTCGTGCCCGCTACTCCACCCGCTATCTGGCCATCAAGGCGCTGGAAGTTGATTCTGAAGTAATAAAGGCCATTAGCGCCTGCGCCGTCGGAGACGAAGCCCTCGCCGCCTGCGACGAAGAGCAGAAGCGCATCGAACGCATACTCGGGAGCAATCCCGAGTCCGCAATCGTGGACGCCAAGTACGCCTTCATCCAGGGAGCCCTTACGGAAACCTATACCAGGGCGGAAACAGCGCCCAAACTTACGATAACGGACAAGATAGATGCCGTCGTCACCAACAAGTGGCTGGCGTTCCCCATCTTCATAGCCATATTATATCTCATCTTCACAGCAACCTTCACCCTTGGAGAGTATCCCATGAACTGGATAGACTGGCTGGTGGGCAAGTTCGGAGACCTGGTTGCTTCCGTGATGGTGGACGGCTGGCTGAAGGACCTTCTGGTGGACGGCATAATTGCGGGTGTGGGGAGTGTACTCGTGTTCCTCCCCAACATCCTCATTTTGTACTTCTTCATCTCTATAATGGAGGATTCCGGCTACATGGCCCGCACAGCATTCATAGTTGATAAACTCATGCACCATCTTGGCCTGCACGGCAAGAGTTTCATCCCCATGGTGATGGGGTTCGGCTGCAACGTGCCGGCCATAATGGCCACCCGCACCATCGAGAGCCGCAAGAGCCGGCTGATTACCATCGCGCTCGTGCCATTCATGTCGTGTGCCGGCCGCCTGCCCATCTTCGTGCTGCTCGTGGGCGCCTTCTTCCCCAAGACTCCTGCGCTCGCGCTGATGTGCATCTATCTGCTCGGGGTTGTGCTGGCGATTCTTTCCGCACTGGTGCTGAAACGCATTATCAGGGACGACGACCTGCCCTTCGTGATGGAGCTTCCTCCATACCGCATCCCTACCGCAAAGGCAATCGGACGGCATACCTGGGAGAAGGGCAGGCAGTATCTGCAGAAGATGGCGACCACCATCCTTATAGCCTCCATCGTCATCTGGGCCCTGGGCTACTACCCCAAGAACGAAGGCCTGCCGCGCTCCGAACAGCAGGAACAGAGTTTCCTCGGGCATATCGGCAAGGCGGTCGCACCGGCGCTTGATCCCCTGGGATTCGACTGGCGTATGGATGTGGGCCTGCTCGCTGGCGTCGCTGCCAAGGAGTTGGTAGTGAGTTCATTGGGCGTTATGTACGCAGGTGAAGAGGGAGATGTTGTGGACGAAAACGACACCGCCCTTCAGAGCGCCCTCAAGAACAGCGTTCCCCTCCCCGCGGCCGTAGCCTTCATGATCTTCGTGCTGCTTTACTTCCCCTGCATCGCCACCTTCGTCGCCATCAAGAACGAAACCGGCCGCTGGTCTTGGGCGTGGGGCATCTGCGCCTACACCATCGCTGTCGCATGGATAGTCGCCTGGATAGGAAAGATGATCTGTCAGATGCTTATTTAAGCCACAGCTCCGGATTCCTCGGGGTTTTGCCTTCCCAAAGCTCGAAGTGGAGCTGGGTTTCGCCGGCGATGGTGTCCACGCGGCCGAGGACCTGCCCGGTCTTGACCTTGTCGCCGGCCTTTACATTGACGCTGGCGAGTTTGCAGTAGAAGGTGAAATAACCGCCGTGCTGCACCAGTATGCACTGGTTGTAGCCGGGGATCACCACCACGTTGCTCACCGTGCCGTCGAATACCGCCTTCACCGCGCTGTCCTTGCCGAGGGCTATGTTCACGCCGTTGTTGAAAGGCAGTTCCACATTTTTGTAGACAGGATGGTAGTGTTTGCCGAATGAATCCACCACGGGGCCGTCGGCAGGCCAGGGGAGCTTGCCCCTGTTGGCGGCGAACTCCTTGTCGAGTTTGGCATCCACCTCGGTCTTGGGCTTGCCGCCCGACTTTTTCACCATCTTGTTGAGCTCGGCGTTGAGGGCCTGCACCTGCCTTTTCTTTGCTGCAAGTTCCTTCTGGTACCTGGCCTTGTCCTTGCCGAGGCTGGCAACGAGTTGTCTGGAACTGTTCTCGTCTTTTTCAAGCTGCTTCAGCTCCACCACCCTTGTATTGCGCAGCACGGAAGCCTCCTCCCGGAGTTTGACCAGCCCCGCTTTCTCTTCTTCCAGCCTGGCCCGTGTGTCCTTGATTTCCAAAGCCTGGGCATTCAGGCTGGCAGCCATGCTTTTGAGGTATCCGTATCGGCGCAGCCCCTGGGTGAGTCCGTCGCTGGAGAGCAGGTACATGTACCAGATTCGGGAGTCGCGGTTCTTGTAGGCCGTACGCACCAGTTTGTCGTAGTTGCCGGAGAGAAGGGCGTATCGGGCTTCCAGACTGTCTATCTTGCCGCTTTTCTCGTTTATGCGCTTGTCGAGAGTGGATATCTGGGCGTCGCTCTCGGCGAGCAGGCCCTTCCTGGCGCTGATTTTCTTCCGGGTGAGCTTGAGGGCGGTATTGGCGCTTTTGACTTTGCTGGCATTTTCCTTCAGCTGCTGGTCGAGTATGGCTATCTCCCTTTCCAGCTTCGCTTTTTTCTGGGAGCTGTTCTGGCCCGCTGCCTGTGTGCAGAGCAGGATGGCTGCAAGTGCGAATGCCGCGAATCTTCTCATTCTTCTTCCTTTTTTTGCTCCGCCAGCATGCGGAAGGATTTTGCGAGGTCGTTCTCCCCGAGCGCTTCAAGCACGGTGGCGTAGTGCTCGAGTATCACTTTGCTGCCGCGTCCGCCGTAAAGCATCGCGTGCTTGAAATAGGGCTTGGCCTGCTGCGCCTTGCCCTGCAGATAGAGTATCCACCCGTAGGTGTCGAGGTAGGTTGCGTTGTCGGGTGCTTTCTCCACCGTCTTCTTGCTCATCGCGGCCGCCTTTTTCAGCTTTTTCTTCTGCAGGCTCAGGTAGTAGGCGTAGTTGTTGAGTACCGGGAGGTATTCCGGATCCGCCTTGAGCGCACGGTCGTATGCCTTGAAGGCGTTCTTCTCCTGCCCGAGTTTATGGTAGGTGTCGCCTATGGTGGCGAGGGCGGGCATCACGCGGGGATTCTTCTCTCCTCCGGTGCGGATGATCACTTCGCACTGGTCGATGAGCTCACGGGCGGTGGCGCCTTCGTCCATCAGCACCTGCAGTTTGAGGTACTGCGCGTCGAGATTCTCGGGATAGGCTTCCACGAAGCGGTCGAAGTATGCGCGGCCCTTCTCTTTGCGCTCGGTGCCGTAGAACCAGCTGCCGGCAAGGCGCAGGGCGCTGCTGTCGGAGGGATGCACCTGGGCGCAGCGGCTTACCAGCGAATCCAGCTGGGCTCCCCAGGAGCGGAAGAAGTTGTAGTCGATGTGCTGGAGTATCTGGTTGACATAGTCGCACTTGGCTGACGGGTTCAGGGTGGGGTTGGAAGCCATCTCGTCAAGCGATGCGAAGAATGCCGGGATGTTTCCCTGCATACGGTACACTTCGCTCTTGCCGAGGATTGCCGGCACATAGTCCGGCGAATAAAGCAGGGCCTTTTCGAAATTGTCCAGCGCCAGGGAATCCTTGTATTCCATCATGTTCTTGTTGCCCAGAAGCGTCAGGGTGTAGGCGTTGGTGTATTTTCCGGGGTTCTTCTCCATCAGCTTAAGGAAGATTTCGGAGGATTTTCCCCCCTCTCCCTTGCTCATGTAGATGTTCGCGAGCATGTCCTGATACCATACGTTGGTGGAATCGGCCTTCACCGCCGTCTGCAGGCATTTTTCCGCATCGTCCAGACGGCCGAGCATGGCATAGCACTGGCCGAGCCAGTAGTTGACGGCATCGTTGCCGGGGTAGTGCTTGTCGAGATATTCAAAGTGCTTTACTGCGGTTTCAATGTCGCCTGTCTGCATTTTTGCGACAGCACCCGTGAACATGGTTTCCATTATGCTGTTGCTTTGTGCGGACTGGGCTCCTGCCCTGTCCGGAAGCAGGGCCAGCAACGCGGCAACTATGAGAATCAATTTCTTCATACCAATCTATATGTACAAAAATAGTGCTTTTTTGGAGTTATTTGGTTATTTTTGCGTATACATTTTTTGAGGATGCAACTTTTTGGAAACAAGTCGCATCTTAAAAATCGAGAACGGGAAACCGGCAAAGTGGGCAACGGCGTGGATCCGGATGTCATCGAAAGATGCAAAAACGGAGACAGGCTTGCACAGAAGGCGGTTTACGATTCCCTGTCTTCCAAGATGTTCGCAGTTTGCATGCGTTACATGGGGGACAGAGATTCGGCTGCCGACATCCTTCAGGATGGTTTCGTGACATTGTTCACCAAGCTGGACAGCTATTCGGGAGAGGGATCTTTCGAAGGCTGGGCCCGCAAGATCTTTGTCAATACGGCATTGATGAGTTTACGGAAGAAAGACGTGCTCAAGCAGAGTGAGGATGTGGAAGCCGCGTGGAACGTCAGCAGCGGCGACCCTACCCCCATCCAGAATATAGGATACCAGGAACTTTGCAAGATGATAGCGGCGCTGCCGCCGGGGTTCCGCACGGTGTTCAACATGTATGTTGTCGAGGGTTTCTCCCACAAGGAAATTGCAGAGGCCCTGGAGATTTCGGAAACCACTTCGCGTTCGCAGTTGCAGCGTGCGCGGACCTTGCTGCAGAACAAGATCAGAGAAAGATTTTAAGATGCGTAAAGAGTTTGACGAAGAACTCGACCTTCAGATACGGTCGATTATGGAAGAAGCTCAGGAACCTGCACCTGCAGGGGCCTGGGAAGCCATTTCTTCCAGGCTCGATGCGCTTCAGGGCGCTGCCGCAGGCGCGGGTGCAACCCGCTTGGGCGCCGCTGCCTCCCGTCCGGTCCGCCGCACGTGGTACTGGGCCGGTGCCGCCCTTGCCGCCGCTGCCGCCGTCGCCCTTGGCATCTTCTTCACCGGAACATCCGACAACAATTCCAACCTGATTGACATAAACTCCGGCTCCGGCCTGGTTGCGGAAAGTCTCTCCGATGGTATCGGCGCCCCGATTCCGGAATCAGACATGGTCCGCGAACCGATTCTCCCGGAAAAGACCGCCGTGCCGGCGGAAAAACCCGCTACACGTGTTCAGCAGGCGGTCGAATTGACCACGACCCCTGAAAAACCGGCTACACGTGTTCAACAGGCAGCCGAAATGACCACGACCCCTGAAAAACCGGCTACGCGTGTTCAGCAGGCGGTCGAAATGACCACGACCCCTGAAAAACCGGAGGCCGAAGGCCCCGATCCTTTCGCCCGGATGGCATACGAGGATTCGCGCAGGGCATCATCCGCCCGCAGAGGCGTTTCCCTGCTGGTAAAAGGCGGATCCACCGGCAACAATGCCGGCGCAGGCAAGCTTGCGATGGCCGCCCCCGGGGCGTATCAGCAGAGCGGAATCACCGAGACAAGCAAGTCTTCATTCGGAGTTCCCGTCATTGCCGGAATAGGTCTGAGGGTGCATCTGAACGATGTGCTGTCAGTCGGGACCGGGATCGATTATTCCCTGCTTACGCGCAGTTTCGAGGGCCGCTATGTTGAAGGGCTTTCCGTTCAGAACGGAGACTTCAACCATACCCTTCAGTATATAGGCATCCCTATCGACTTCTTCGTTAAACTCGTTGACAAGAATGACATCACTCTTTATTCCGTCGTAGGTACGGAGGCGGAGAAGGCTGTCTCCAACAAGTACCGGCTGCTGGGCACCGACGTCGTCGTAGGCGACAAGGTGAACGGCCTTCAGTGGTCGGTCGGGGCAGGCCTCGGTTTCGAGTTCAATGTCAGTCGTCGGGTGGGCATCTTCGCAGAACCATCAGTCAAGTACTATTTCAACTGCGACCAGCCCAAGAACCTGCGCACCGACAAGCCTTTCCAGATGGTGCTGCGTGCCGGAGTGAGATTCGACCTTTAGTCCTGCAGATCAGCCTTTTGGATAGAGGCAAACATTTATTTTAGTTTTTACCCCCGGACGTACCCCCGGGGGATTTATTTTTATATATAGATTTGCGGCAAACGAACAGGATCATGAAGGGTTTGCCATTCTTGCTCGCAGGACTGCTCGTTCTGCCGTCTTGCGAAAAATACACGCTCAACAGGGTATACAGGGCTGAGGCGCTCTCAAGCCACGGCCACCGTGGAAGGGACACGTCTTCGGTCCTTGAGGGGAAACCGTTGTCCGACACCAGCGTATATGTCGTGGCCGTAGTCGTGCCGGAATCTTATGACTGGCGCAAGGATCCGTCTTTCGGAGCAGTCGGCTGCACCGTGCAGTTGTGGAAGGACAATGAACTGCAGTTCTCCTCCGAAGCCGGACCGGGGGCCGATATCGGCACTTCGCCTGACTCCCATCATCTGGCCGGAGGCCATCTGTACACCGAAAAAACATCTGAAGAAGGCACTACGATATGCTGTGACGGCAAGGTGGTGCTCCGCTATGGCCAGCGAGAACAACTCAAGGGGCTCCTCGTGAAGGAAGGGAGAATCTATACTCTCGGCCGCAATCTCGACGGCGGCGGTTTCTGCTTCCGAAGAGACGGAGAGCCGCTTCTCAAGCGGGATTCGGGAGAGATTTTCGGTGATTTCTCGCATCCTTTGTATGGCAGGGGAGGGGCTCTGTACGAAAATGAAGGCGCCGTCTGCTTTTCTTTCCGGAATGCAGCATCGTGCTACTGCGTCGTCGACGGGAACATGAAGAATGTAGGCACTGTCTCCAGCGCTTCCAGGGTGCGGGACCTGCGACTGCTTGGCGGGGAGGTATATTACATTTCGGACTATACGACATCCATGGTGGTCACGGGCCCTTCCGGGTCGCAGGCTCTTCCCTCCACTGCCAAGTGGCTGAATGCGGAACTGCTTGCCCGCGCCGACGGGGTGTGGGCGTGCGCGGAATCGGAGGACCGGACCCTGTGCACTACCCTTGGCCCGCATGGCCGGAACGTATTGCTCTTCGGAGCAGGAAATCTGATCTACAGCGGCGCCAGTGAATTCTTCGCGCTGGGATATGACGGAGGGAACTTCCGCATAATCAAGCCGCCCGGAAATGTGATATATTCGAGGGATTCCACATTCCTGCTGAGCACATCCGCCCTGGCGTTTGCGGGAGATGAGCCATTCGCGCTGGTGAATCCAAAGGAAAAGGATGCAAACCCTTTCGTATGGAGCGGCGGAAAGAAGACGGAGTTCCGGATGAACGGTTATCTGACTGCCATCGAGGTGGAGGTCAGTCTTCCCAGGTCACGGTGCGGCTCTCGTCCGGCTGCACCTCGATTCGCACGCGAAGAGCCTCTTCCGGAATAATCTCTTCGATATTCTCCGGCCATTCGAGTATGCAGGTACATCCGCTGTCGATATAGTCGTAGAATCCTATGTCCAGGGCTTCGGCAATTTTGGTGATACGGTAGAAATCGAAGTGGAAAACGGATTCGCCTGCGGAGGTCCGGTATTCATTGACAATGGCGAAGGTCGGCGAAGAAACAGCGTCTCCGTCAACGCCCATTGCCCGGCAGATAGCCGTGGTGAAAGTGGTTTTACCGGCTCCCATCGGAGCATAGAATGCGATTATGCGGCCGCTGCCCACGATGGAAAGGAATTCCTGCGCGGCGCGGTCGATATCGGAAAGGTTTTTTATGACAATACAATGCTGCATCGCCGGCAAAGATAGTAATAATAGAGTTATGTTGATAAATATTATTGGTGCCAAATGCATAGGGATCGATGCCGTCCCGGTTGTCGTCGAGGTCAAAATCGACAGAGGTATAGGAATTCATCTCGTGGGGCTGGCGGATGCAGCCGTAAAGGAGAGTCTGCTCCGCACGGTGACGGCCCTTCAGTCCATGGACTTTCATATTCCCGGAAAGAAGATAATAATCAACCTCGCGCCTGCCGACCTGCACAAGAACGGCAGCGGCTACGACCTGCCCATAGCCCTGGGCATTATAGCCGCCTCCGCACAGAGAGATCTGCCGCGGCTCGGACGCTACCTGATAATGGGCGAACTGGGCCTGGACGGTTCGGTCCGTCCTGTCCCGGGGGCCCTGCCTTATGCCGAGATGGCCGTGGGAATGGGGCTTAGCGGCTGCATCCTCCCGGCTCAGTCCGCCATGGAGGCGGTGGAATTGAGGCAGGCGGAGATTTACGGGGTGGACAATCTCTCCCAGGTGCTCTCGATCCTGGAGGGAGAGGACCGCGGCGCCCAGGTAAGCCTGTCCCTCTCGACGCGAAAGCTCGCCGGGCCGAAGGCGGATTTCTACCAGCGGATGCGCGCGGAGGATTTCCGCGCCCAGGGCTATCGCCTGGATCGCCCTGCCGCCGCGCCGGCAGTCATGGCGCCGACGTCGTCGGCGCCCGCCTGGCGGGAGAGCGCGCCGCAATCCCGCCGAAAAGCCGACGATGCGCCCGCGCTCACGGTCGGGGATGCGCTGCTGTTTCGCAGCGAGGAGC
>ONFK01000075.1 GCA_900317065.1 uncultured Bacteroidales bacterium | reverse complement strand
CATCGTCTACTTCAACCTGGACCGCGTCATCGAAGAATACGACATGGCCAACGATCTCCGCTCCGTAGTAGAAACCAAGGTCGGCAGCATCCAGCAGGAAATCAACCGCCGCGGAAGCAAACTCGAGAAAGACGTCAAGGCTTTCCAGGACAAGATCGACAAGGGTCTCCTCACCCGCAGCGTAGCCGAGGTCCAGGGCCAGAAGCTTCAGGAGCAGCAGAACAACTTCCAGCAGTATGCAGCCCAGAAGCAGCAGGAGATGGCAGAAGAGCAGCAGGTCATGCTCAACCAGATTGCTGACGCCATCAAGACTTTCCTCGATGATTTCAACGCCGAGAAGAAGTACGCAATGATCATCAGCACCCAGGGTGCAGTCCTTCCCGCTCCCGTCGCTGCCGCCGATCCTGAACTCGACATCACCGACGAGATTCTCGAAGGCCTCAACGCAGAGTATGTAAAGACCAAGGCCGTTCCACCCCTTCAGGGGAGGCATCGCCCAGTTCAATGGAAATCTCTATGCAGAACTGGGAAAGAGTGCGGATGTCAAGGCGTTCAACTATTCCCGGCAGTACCCGGGATTCCTCTTCCCCGGCAAGACGCAGTACGTCTCGGCCGGGGATGATTCTTTTCCCGTCCAGTCCGAAGCCATACTCGATACGGCGAACCCGCTGAACTGGCCTTCCGCCGTCCGGAAAATCCGCCGCTGGCAGCCGGACCTGCTGCTGATGCGCTACGTAATGCCTTATTTCGCCCCGTCTCTGGGGTATGTGGCACGCAGGCTCAAGGGCGGTTCATGCAAGGTGGTCGCCATTGCGGACAACATCATACCGCACGAAAGACACATCATCGACAGACCCTTCACCAAATACTTCCTGAGCGGGCTGGACGGTTGCGTCACCCTGTGCGACGCGGTTGCGGAAGATCTGCGGAAGTGGGCTCCGGAACTCCCCTCGAAGGTCATCTTCCATCCTCTCTATTCCCATTTCGGCGAGAAACTCCCCAGGGAGGAGGCCGAAAGGATTCTGGGGCTGACCCCCGGGATGAAGAACCTGCTGTTCTTCGGTCTCATCCGGGAATACAAGGGGCTGGACATACTCCTGAAGGCCTTCGACACCCTGCCGGAAGACTACCAGCTGATAGTTGCGGGAGAATGCTACGGGCCGTTCGACAAGTATCAGGAACTCATCGACGCCTCTGCGGCGAAAGACAGGATACATCTCTTCCGGCATTATATCGACGATGCCGACGTCAAGAATTTTTTTTCCGCCGCCGACCTCACGGTGCTCCCCTACCGCAGCGCCACCCAGAGCGGCGTCAGTTCGGCATCCTACCATTTCGAAGTGCCCATGGTGGTAACCGCCGTGGGAGGATTGAAAGAGACAATCGGAGATACAGGCACGGGACTTGTTGCAGACAGGGTGGATGCCCAGAGCGTAGCGGAAAGAATAATAGAGTATTTTTCCGATGCTTCGCTGAGAGAAAAATGCGTAGGGAGCATCCGGCGTGAGCGGGAACGTCTGTCGTGGACAGGATTCTCGAGGGAATTGCTTAAATTTGCGGACGAGTTATGAGAAAGAAATTGATTGCTATATTGTCCCTGGCTGTATCGCTGGCCTGCACACAGGCGGCTGCGCAGCAGTACCAGACTCCCGAAGTGAAGATTTCGCAGGACAAGGTGCGGGTGAACGGGAAGAGTTATTATGCGCACGTCGTGACCGAGAAACAAACCCTGTTCTCGATCAGCAAGGCATACGACGTCAGTCTGCAGGACATCTACGATTCCAACAGGAACCTGGACCTGGAGAATGCCGGGCTCAAGGTCGGGCAGGTCATATTCATTCCCACTCAGGGCACGAAGCCCGCGGCAAGCGAAGAACCCGCCAAGCCCCAGACTCAGGAACAAGCGGCCCGGGAACAGGCCGCCGGCACGTACGTCGTGGTACCTTCCCCATCCGAGACTGTTTCCAGCGCCCCTGTGGAGCCGGTCATTCCGGACAAGAAAACTGCCAATGACAAGAAGGATTCAGGCAGCGCCATGGACCGCTGGCTCTATCCGGGCAAGTACCGCACATCTACCGGTTCAGAGGAAGTATCTCCTTCTGAACCTGACAGTTTGGTTGTACGAACTGATTCCAGCGCATTCGTGCTGGACATCCCGCAGACGATAAAAGTCGCAATGATACTGCCCTTCACCAGCAGCAAACTCTCCGACAACACCGTCGACTTCTACTCCGGGGCCCTGCTTGCAGCCCGTGACTATGGCCGCGCGGGCGTCCGCGTCGATATCGACGCCATCGACATACGCGACTCCGCTTCCATCAGTCCCGCGACACTGGAAGCATACGAAGTGATCATCGGCCCCATCTCATCAAAAGACATGAATGTCCTGCTGGACAAATGCCCCGAAGGCAAGTTTATCATCTCCCCTCTCGATCCCCAGGCCGCCGCTCTTTCGAAGGACCGTCCCTCGATCCAGGCGCCCACACCCGCGGCCCTGCAGAATCAGGACATAGTGAACTGGGCCATTCAGGACATGATGCCCGGCGACAGCCTGGTTCTCATCACATCCAAGGGCGCTCCCCTTTCAGAGGGCAGCAGATGCATTATCGAAACTCTCAGAAACTCGGGGGTGAAATACCACACTATCAGTTACGGGATTCTTGAAGGCCTCTCCATCCAGAAAGCTTTCGAGTGGCACCACAGCGCAAACGGCACAACGCGTTACATTGTTGCCGCAGACGACGAATCCTTCGTGAACGATGCCGTGCGCAACGTCAACCTGATGCTCTTCAAGAAGCACGACGTCGCTCTTTACGCGCCTTCGCGCATACGTTCCTTCAACATGATCGAAACCGAGTACCTGCACAGCGTGAACACTCACATCAGCGCAGCCTACTTCACCGACTTCAACAACAAGAAGGTCAGCGATTTCATCATGACCTACAGGGCACTGTACAACGTGGAGCCCAATCAGTTTGCCTTCCACGGCTACGACACCATGAACTGCTTCATCTCCATCTGCCATGAATTCGGACGGCAGTGGGCGAAGGTGCTGAAAGACTACAACGGTCACGGCCTTCAGACCGACTTCCGCTTCGAGCGCGAAGAAGGCAATGAAGGATTCGTGAACACGGCAGTGCGCCGCGTTGTCTATACGCCTGATTATCAGATTGTTTTACAGTAAGAGAGCCTTTGCGTTCGCAATGGCTTCAGGAGTGATTCGCTCGCCGCTCAGCAGGCGGGCGATTTCATTTACGCGCTCCTCGTCGGACAGGCGCCGCATGGTTGACACCGCGGCGTCGGCAGAAGCGCTTTTTTCCACCACGAAATGGGCCTTGCCCTTGGCTGCCACCTGCGGAAGATGTGTGATCGCCAGCACCTGCATACTGTCCCCCATCCGGCATATCATCTGCCCCATCTTGTCGGCGGCGCTGCCGGAAACACCTGTGTCTATCTCATCGAAGATCATTGTAGGCATGCCGGTATAGCGCGCCATCAGAGCCTTGAGGCTCAGCATTATACGGGATATTTCACCTCCCGAGGCGCATTTTGCCACGTCGGCCGGGGAGGATCCCGTAGAAGAGAACTTGAAAGTGACAGCATCGGAGCCGGTGGCCGACGGCTCGGCGGCAGTGAGTTCCACCGCGAATACAGCCCTGTCCAGCTCCAGGAAACGAAGGGACTCCTGTATTCCGGCAGCCAGCCCTGGAGCAGCCTTCTGCCGGGCGGAGTGAATCCTGCCGCATATTGCGAGATGCGCCTTGCGTGTCCCGGAGAGTGTTTTTTCAAGTGCGGCGGCCTTCTCTTCGAGGGCCGTGGAATCGAACAGCGCCTCGCCGTAGCGCTCACGTGCAGCGATCAACTCGGCGACCGAGGCGCAGCCGTGTTTCTGCATCAGGCTGTACAGCAGGCTCATCCTGTCTTCAACCTGCTCCAGACGCTCCTGCGAAAGATTCACGCGGGAATCCATCTCCGCGACAGTTTCGGCTATGTCGGAGAGTTCTATGCGGGAAGAATGAAGGCGCTCCGCAAGTTCGGAGGTGCCTGGCACAAGCTGGGAAAGCTTTCCCAGGATGCGCTCCGCCTCCTTGAGTGCGGATTCCACGCTCATTCCCTCCTCAGGTTCAAGAAGCGCACTGACGGCGGAGAAATTCTCCTTTATGGATTCGGCGTTGGCGAGCTGCTTCTGCTCGGCGTCAAGTTCTTCCAGTTCTCCGTCCCGCAGGCGGGCGTCGTCGAGCTGCTTGAAGCGGGCCGCATTGTAGTCCCTGTCTTCCTGAAGACGGGACAGGCGCCCGTGCAGGGCCTCCAGCTCCTTCGTTTCACTCAGGATGACATTCCAGAGCCGGCGGCACTCCTCCACGTCGGCGGCGCAGCCGGCATAGTGGTCCAGGACTTCCATCTGGAAGCGCTTGTCCGCGAGTTGCAGGCTCTGGTGCTGGGAGTGGATGTCCACCAGCGACGATGCAATCCCCTGCAGCACCTGCACGTTCACCGGGGAATCGTTTATGAAACAACGGCTGCGTCCGCTTGCGTTCAGCACCCTGCGTATCAGCAGCTTGCCATCCTCCCATTCCACCTCGGCCTCTTCCAGTACGGGACGCACTGTCTCGGTCGCGATAAACTCGCCCTCCACTATGCAATTCTGCGCACCCGGAGATATAAGGGAAACGTCGCCTTTTGCACCAGTCAGGAGCGACAGCGCCCCCAGCAGGATGCTCTTTCCGGCACCCGTCTGCCCCGTAATAATGCCGAGACCCTCCGGAAGAGTAATGTCCAGAGAGTCTATCAGCACGTAGTTCTCTATGTGAAGAGAGCTGAGCACGGCTCTACTCCTCGCTCTTGGCAGTGCGGAAGTAGAGTTCGCCGTTCTCGAACTCGGAGATAGCTACGAGATCCGGCTTGGGCTGACGCTCGTAGTACTTGGAAATCTCGATCTGCTCCTTGTTTTCGAAGACCTCTTCCTTGGTGGCGTCGCGCTCGCCGCGGAAGTCCTCGAGTTTCTTGTTAAGTTCCTTCTTCTCGGCAAGGGCAATCTGATTTGCCCTCTTGGAGAGGATCACTACAGTTTCGTAGATATTGCCCGTAGGCTCGGCCAGGTTCTTGATGTCCCTGGTAATGGTGTTTACCGGTATTTTCTTGTCCATATCTTATATACCGCCCGCACGTCGCGGAAAGTTTCAAATTTTTTCTTTCGCCCTCCTGTAAAGATGCTCGAGATCCTTGCAGCGGGGAGATTCAGGGAACTCCCCGATAAAGGTCAGATAGTCGTCAATGAACACCATATAGCGTTCTTTCTGCTTCTGGGGAATGCTCAATTGCGCATATTTATAGGAAGACATGGCAGTGTAGTACAGGATGTCCTCGCGGTAAATATTGTCGGCGTCATCCTTCAGGATGTTGCGGAACGCAACCCTCGCGGAGTTGTAGTATTCCATCTTGTAGTAGATGTAGGCGTTTTCGTAGGCCTTGCGGTCCAGACGCTCGTTCAAGTCGTCCAGCATACGCTTGCATACGGCGGTATGCAGCGAAGCGGGATGGTTCATCTGATATTCGTTTATCGCCACCATCGCCGCATAGGTGGGCGTCTGGTCCAGTTCCCAACGGTATGTGCTCTTGTAGAGGCAGTCCAGGCGGAGGAACTCGGCATCGTCCGCGAAGGGGCTGCGGGGGAACTTGTCGATGAAGGACTTGAAGTTCACCTGGGCGGTATAATAATCTTTGTAGCGATAGTTGCTGAGCGCCCAGTAGAACTGCACGGTGTCGTCCTGCGGAGTGCCGCTGGTGAGCACCGACATGCTCTCGAACATGTCGGCCGCCTTGTGGTACTTTCCCTTGTTGAAGAATTCGAAAGCCGCCTTGTATTTGGCTTCTACATCGTTGCCGGAAAGCAGCTGTTCGTACTGGCTCTTGCAGGAGGGCACAATGCAGAGCAGTGCCGCAAGCGCAAGAATAATTCTGCTGAGTTTCATTTCTTCAAATATTTTTCTGCATCCAAAGCCGCACGGCATCCCGATGCCGCAGCGTTGATGGCCTGGCGATAGTGCGGGTCCTGCACGTCCCCGGCAGCGAACACGCCCTCCACATTGGTATGCGAGGAGCATCCGTCGGTCACTATATAGCCGTTCGCGTCGATCTCCACCCATTCCTTCACGAGGTCGGAATTGGGATGATGGCCGATAGCGAGGAAAAAGCCGTCTACTGCTATATCAAAAACCTCGCCATCTTTGCGTTCGATGCGCACTCCGGTGACTCCGGAATCGTCGCCGAGCACCTCGCGGGTGTTGCAGTTCCAGAGGATTTCGATGTTGGGGGTGCCGAACACCCTCTTCTGCATGGCCTCGGATGCGCGGAACACATCCCTGCGCACGATCATGTAGACCTTGCGGCAGAGCCCTGCGAGATAGGTGGCCTCCTCGCAAGCGGTGTCCCCTCCTCCCACTACGGCGACATCCTTCTTGCGGTAGAAGAAACCGTCGCAGGTGGCGCAGGCCGACACTCCCTGCCCGCGATACTTGCGTTCGGAGGGAAGTCCGAGATACTTTGCCGTTGCGCCGGTGGCTATGATGACGGCATCTGCCTCGATGACGCTCTGGCCGTCCACATCGAAGCGGAACGGACGGACTGAAAGATCGGCCTTGGTAATGATGCCGCGGCGGATCTGCGTGCCGACATTGACTGCCTGCTCGCGCATCGCTCCGGTCAGCGTCAGGGAATCCACACCCTTGGCAAAGCCCGGATAATTCTCCACCAGAGTGGTGGTGGTAAGCTGTCCGCCCGGCTCAGGGCCCTCATAAAGAACGGGCTCCAAACCTGCCCGGGAGGCATATATGCCGGCGGTGTAACCTGCGGGGCCGCCGCCGATGATGAGCAATCTGGTTTTTTCCATATCGCAAAGTTAATCATTATTTTTCTTATATTTGTCTGCCTATGAGACGAATGAATTCAGCACCGGACATGGAGAAGTTCCGCTCCATCCTCAAGAACAAGGGAATGAAGGCTACCCCGCAGCGGCTTGCCGTCCACGAGGCCATGCTCGAGCTGGGCCATGCAAGCGCCGACATGGTGTGCGAACACGTGCTGAAAAGCGGCGTCACCACAATAACCATAGCTTCCGTATACAATATCCTCGCCCAGCTTGCCGGCCTCGGCCTTTACCGCAGGATCCCTTCCCCCGACAACAAGATCTGGTACGACGTCACTTTGAAGTCGCATCTGCATATATTCGACCGCAAACGGGGCGAATTCAAGGATCACAGCGACGAAAAGCTGTACTCGCTGATTCATTCCTATCTCAAGGAGAACCCTCCAAAGGGCTACAGGGTGGAGGATTTCGACATACATCTTGTCTGCCACCGAAGCAGAAATACCAAAAAAGTTTAGAATATGAAACTTGTCAATCTCGGCGAAACCAATTCGCTGCTCAACTCCTACATCGCACAAGTCCGGGACAAAGTCGTCCAGAAAGACAGTCAGCGTTTCCGCAGCAACCTGCGCCGCATCGGGCAGATTTTTGCCTACGAAATCAGCAAGACACTGGATTACAGCGCAAAAGACGTCCAGACTCCGCTCGGCACGGCCCAGGTAAACACCTTCGACACAAGAATAGTGCTGGCGACCATCCTCCGCGCAGGGCTCCCCATTCACGAGGGAATGCTTTCGTATTTCGAGGGTGCGGAGAGCGCATTCCTCGCCGCCTACCGCAAATATGATGCGGCCGACAAGTTCCATATCAATGCAGAGTATTGCTCGACGCCCGAGCTTGGAGGCAAGACGCTGATAGTCACCGACACCCTCATAGCCACAGGTTCCTCCATCATCATGGCTTACGAGCGCCTTGTGGACGACGGCGGAGAACCCGACCAGGCCCATTTCGTATGTC
>ONFK01000126.1 GCA_900317065.1 uncultured Bacteroidales bacterium | reverse complement strand
TACCTTGTAGGCAACTGGAAATCTCTTGCGCGCAGGTACGGACACAAATATGTGTACGTCGGCGCCCACAGGGACAGCTATCCCCAGGTGATAACCTCCCGGTACCCCATCGAGAACGTATCCCGAATCACAGGCTCCGAACCCGATTCCATCGTTGTTCACGGAGCCGGTTGGGCCCGGATAAAAGTCCGTGGCAAGTCGCTCGAAATCGTTACCCTGCACACCTGCCCCCTCGCATACGACTTCCGTCTGAAGAAGGCTTCGAAGGCGGAACAGGAGGCGGATGCCGCACGTGGCGGAGGCGACCTCTACCGCAGGATGGAACTGGAGACAATCTGCTCTTCCACCATCCTTACCGACCCTGAAGCGTCATCGCACTACTGGATGATGATGGGCGACTTCAATTCGGTGTCCCGGCTCGACAACTGCTTCTACGGATATCCGGAAGATGACAAGAGGTTCATGGTTCACGACTACGTCCTGAACTGTACCCCGTACCGCGACATTGTCCGTGAGATGCACCCCAGGAGTTTCCTCGCGTCAGCACAGTCGTGCCAGCGCATCGACTTCGTGTATGTGACCGAGGCCCTGGGAGCAAAGGTCAAGGAGGCCAGAATAGCCGAAGACAGATTCACCACTCCCGTCCGCAGCGACGAAGTGCACTCTTTCTTCCGCCCCTCCGACCACCTCCCGATCCTTATAGATTTTGTGCTATAAAGTTACGATCGAATGACGTTGTTCAAATCCCTTCTTCTGGCACTTGCCCTTGTGCTGCCGCTTTCTGCGGCCGCACAGGGGAAAGCAACAGAATATGTGTATACGGAGGCGGCGCAGCTGACGCTGGTCGGAAAGGTTTTCACCGATACGCCGAATCCGTATCACAGAATCGACACGGCGGCCTTCCATGGCTTTACATCTCACGAAATCAGGCTACTGCAGAACTCTGCGGGCGTGGCAGTGGCTTTCAGCACGGACTCTCCTTCCATAACGGTCGTCGCCGAGTATGGGTACAAGTCCTACAGCCTCAATTCCAACGCATTCATGGCGAGAGGTTTCGACCTGTACATACGCGATGGCGGGCAGTGGCTTTGGGCGGCTTCCGGAGTTCCCGACGACAAGGTCTCCGGAAAGCCCCTGAAGCTGATATCCAACTTGCCGGAAGGGAACAAGGAGTGTCTTTTGTATCTCCCGGGATTCAGCGAAATCCTGTCTTTGAAAATCGGGGTGAAGGAGGAGGCCGCCATCGAGCCTCTTCCCAACCCTTTCCGTCACCGCGTGGCGGTATTCGGGTCCAGTTTCACCCAGGGCGCGGCATGTTCCAAGGCAGGCATGGCCTATCCTTCAATCCTGTCGCGCGAGACCGGAATCCAGTTCCTGAACCTGGGTGTGAGCGGGCGCTGCAAATTGCAGGACTATTTTGCTGCCGTTCTTTGCGAAGCACCAGACGTGGACGCCTTCCTCTTCGACACCTTCTCAAATCCGGAGCCCAGGGAGATAGAAGAGCGCCTGATTCCGTTCATCGAGGCCGTGCAGAAGGCACATCCGGGCAAGCCGCTGATATTCCAGCAGACAATCTACAGGGAGAGAGGCAATTTCGACACTTACAACCGGAAGTGGGATGCCGACCGCATCGCGCTCGTCGCGAAGATGATGAAAGACGCATGCAAGAAGTATGACGACGTCTATTTCCTCGAATGCACGAATGCGACTTCTCCCGACCATTATACCTCCGTGGACGGCACCCACCCCGGTGATTACGGCTACACCCTCTGGGCAAGGTCGATCAAGAAGCCAGTCCTCCGAATCCTCAGAAAATATGGCATCAAATAAGATAGAATCAGTATTCCTTTGCCTGCTGCTCTGTTTGCAGGTGAATGCGCAGGCGGTAAGCCAGGAACATAAGGACAGGGCGGCAGCCCTCGTGTCGCAGATGACTCTGCAGGAGAAAATGTCCCTTCTCGGAGGATATCGTGACGGGTTTTACATGGCTCCCGTGGAGCGCCTCGGAATCCCTGAAATCCGCATGGCTGACGGTCCGCAGGGGGTGCGCAACAATACAAAAAGCACTTTGTTCGCCTGCGGTGTCGCAGCTGCGGCTACGTGGAATCCAGACCTCGTTTACGAAATGGGCCGGGCCCTCGGCCAGGATGCCCGTGCACGCGGAGTCCACATCCTCCTCGGCCCGGGAGTGAACATCGCCCGCAGCCCGCTCTGCGGCAGGAACTTCGAGTATTTCGGAGAGGATCCTTTCCTCGCAGGTGAGGCGGCGGTGAGTTATGTAAAAGGTGTTCAGTCCGAGGGCGTAATGGCCACCATCAAGCACTTCGCCCTGAACGACAAGGAAGAGAACCGCCTTCATTCTTCGTCCGTTGCCGACGAGCGGACCATGCACGAGATTTATTTCCCGGCATTCAGGGCCGCGGTGGAACGTGCGGATGTGGGCTCGGTCATGCTGGCCTACAACATGGTGAATTTCGTCCATGCGACGGAGAATCCTTACCTGATCCGGGAAACGCTCCGGGAGCGCTGGCATTTCGACGGCTTCACCATGTCTGACTGGACCGCCACCTATTCTCCTGTCAGCGTCGTGGAGAACGGCGTCGACCTTGAAATGCCCAGGGCTCTGACAATGAAGGAAGAATACCTGCTGCCGCTGCTGGAGAAGGGGGTGATACGCGAAGAGCAGATAGATGAGAAGGTCCGGCGCATACTTCAGACCTTCATCGCTTTCGGCTTCCTGGACCGCCCGCAACTCGACAGCAGCATCTCCGAAGACAATCCCTACTCGCGCGACGTGGCTTACCGCCTCGCCGGCGAGAGTCTTGTGCTGCTAAAGAACGACGGAGTTCTGCCGCTGCGCAAAAAGGCTAAACTCACGCTGATAGGCCCCAAATCGGATGAAATCCCCTGTGGCGGAGGCAGCGGTGCGGTTGAACCCATCTATTCAGTATCTTTGCGCGAAGGGCTCGGCAGGGTCGGGGCGCAGGAAGTCTCCATGACCAGGGCCGATGCGGTCGTGGTTGCGGTGGGCTTCGACAAAACGACCGAAAAGGAGCACTCCGACCGCAGTTTCTTTCTTCCGGAGGGGCAGGAAAGCATGATTGAGGCAGCCCTCTCATCAGGAAAACCTGTAATCGTGGTCGTTTATGCCGGAGGAGCCGTGGATGTGTCGCGCTGGGCCGACAAGGTCTCCGCCCTAGTGTGGGCATGGTACCCCGGCCAGGAAGGCGGGCTCGCCCTGGCGGAGATGCTCACGGGCAGGTTCTCACCATCCGGGCATCTGCCGGTTTCTTTCCCCGAACATATCGAAGACAATCCTTCGCAGGCCTGGTGGAATTTTGAAAAACCATATACGAAACGCGGGCTGTCCGTGCCTTTCGTGACTTACGGGGAGGGCGTTTTCGTCGGCTACCGCGGATATAAGGACAAAACTCCGCGCTACCCCTTCGGTTATGGCTTGAGTTACACGTATTTTGCCTATGACGACTTTTCTGTCGTGCCGGCGGCGGACGGTTTCGACGTGAGCGTGACCGTGTGCAATACCGGAAGCTATGACGGCGCCGCCACCCTGCAACTGTATGTGGGAGAAGATGTTCCCTGCGTGCCACGTCCCGAGAAGGAGCTGAAGGCTTTCAGGAAAGTGTTCCTCAGGAAAGGCGCTTCGCAGACTGTCACCATGCATCTTGGCAGGGAGGCATTCTGCTTCTACGATGCGTCGGTTCACGACTGGAGACTGAATCCGGGAACGTACACGCTTTATCTCGGAGAATCGTGTGAAGATATTGTCAAAACTTCGGCAATAGCAGTAAAATAATTGCTATTTTTGCAAAACATGACAAGTTTTGCAGATATAGGAAAGAAGGAAGCTCTCAGACGTTTGTATGAGGGCTCTCCGTTCAAACAGACGGAGCCGTCGGCGCACAAGGTACTTCTCGAAGGAGTCGATTTCAATCTGGTATACTTTCCCCTCAAACACCTTGGCTACAAGGCGGTTATGGAAGTTACGGGCGAGCTTTACGCCCAGCTGCGGCATCCCGGGACCCTGTCTGTCGTCCTTGGTGTCAGCGCAAAACTCGATTATCCGCAGATCGAAGAATTGTGGAGCGGTATCAGCGCTGCCGCGAAGGAGCACGGCTACAAGGAAGTATCCCTGGACCTGCGTCCTTCCAGGAACGGCCTGTGCATCAGCGTAGCCGCAAGCGGCGAGCGCCTCAAACTCACCGAAGTCCGCCGCCCCAAGGCGCAGAGCAAGGACCTTCTCTGCGTCAGCGGAAGGCTCGGCGCCGCCTACCTCGGAATGAGGGTGATGGAGCGCGGGCTCGAGCGCTTCGAAAAAGGCGACAGGGACAACAAGGAACTCGAGCAGTACAGGATGCAGGTAGGCGCCTATCTCAAACCCGAACTGGACCCCGGAATCGTCGGCAAACTCGAAGAGGAGGAAATCATCCCCTCGGCGGGAGTGCTGATAACCGACGGCCTGGCCGACGCGGTAAAGAGAATCGCCGTCAAGACCGGCTTCGGCGCCAAAGTCTACGCCGACCGCATCCCCTTTGAAGGGAATTCTTTTGAACTGGGGAGAAAACTGGACCTGGACCCTATATCTGCGGCAATGAATGGTGGAGAAGATTATCAGCTTCTCTTCGTTGTCCCTATCTTGAAACTCGATAAATTCCGCCATGATTTCCAGACCTTCGACATCATCGGGCATCTCGCCCAAAAGGAGGTCGGCACCGTGCTTGTGACCCCTGAAGGCGTGGAACTCCCGCTCCGCGCCCAGGGATGGAAGGAAGACGAAAACGAATAATTGTCAAACATTTGCGTATATGAAAAAAATCTTTGCTACCATCGCTGCGATGCTTATGCTTGCATCTGCTGCAAACGCCCAGAGCGGCCTCGGCGGTCTGCTCGGCGGAATCTTCGGAGGAAACAAGAATACTGAACAGGGCGTTGCCAACACGGCCGGCAGCATACTCGAATCCGTGCTCGGAACGGTTATCTCCCAGAATGTGAACGTGAGTCTTCCCGGCACATGGACCTATGCCGGCGTCGCATCTGCAATCGAAACCGAAAACACCCTGACGACCCTCGCCGCAGGCGCATACAAGGAGAAACTCGAGAGCAAGATGGACGGCTATCTCAAGAAGGTCGGCATCGTCCCCGGTGTCGCCACCATCTCCTTCAACAGCGACAATACCTTCACTATCGCAAGCTCCACCAAGACCATCGCCAGCGGCACCTATACCTACGAGAACAAGGTGCTCAAGATGAAGTTCGGGAAGGTCTACAACTATCTTTCCATGACCGGAACCGTCACCGCCTCCACCAGCGGCGCGCAGGTGCTCTTCGAGGCCGGCAAATTCCTTGAATTCGCCAAGAAGGCCATCAAAGTCGTAGGAGCCGGCAAGGACAACTCCACCCTCAGCACCATCGCAGGCCTCTCCGACCAGGTCACCGGCCTCAAACTCGGCTTCGACA
>ONFK01000271.1 GCA_900317065.1 uncultured Bacteroidales bacterium | reverse complement strand
ATGCTTTCTATCAATATAACATTTTTGCAGAAGAATTACAATCTCAGCGGCCGGCGCCTGTTTATATTTTCCAATCCGCCGGCCTCACATACAGGTTCATGCAAGCATGACCTGCGCGTTCGGCCTTATCGCACAAAAAGGGACTGCCGGATCAAGGGAAATCCCTTGATCCGGCAGTCCCTGATAAGACTGTCTCTCTATTTCACTTATGCTTCCTTTACGGTCGGGGCAAAGGCTCCGATCCAGGTAAAGATCAGTGCAAGCACAGCCAGTACTTCAAAGGTAATGAAACTGGTGATCTTGCTCATGGGGTCAAGACCGGCGATGCACCATCCGATCTGGTTTACCATGGGGCCTGCAGCCAGAACTACGGAGTAGGCTAAAAGTGCTGCGGCAGCGATCAGAAGGATGCTGGGGCAGATGGAGCCGCCGAGATTTCCGACAAAGCTGATGACTACCGTCAATGCAAGGCAGCCAACCGCGATGCCAAGGAAGGTGTAGGTCCTCTTGTCAAGATTCAGGACCTTTCCGTACAGTGCAAGTGCAACAACGCTCAGGATGCATGCCAGTGCGGCAGCATAAAAACCAAATGCTCTTTTTGTCTTCATTCCGATGCCTCCTTTCAGGCCTTCTTGCCGGCTTTGATGCGTTTTAAGAGGCCGATAAGCATAAAGAGTGCCGTCAGTACGCCGAAGCCGATGGTTGCTCCGAGAATGGCCTTCTGGTACCAGGTCATGATGTAAACACGTTCTGTTGTGGAGGTCTGGCCGTTCTGGACATTGGAGCCTGCCAGCTGATACAGCCAGTATTTCAGGCTTTCCTGCATCCTGCTCTGGAAGTAGGCATCCTTGGAGATGTCGCTCTTGGAGGCAGCCATGGTTCCGATCTCGGAAGAATCATATGCGGAAGAGGTCAGGCAGTTTCCGCCGCCGGCAGCAACTACGTCTCTCCAGTTCATGTATTCCGGTCCGTTGATCATGTCGGTGACGATCCAGCCCATGTATCCCCACTCATTACGAAGAATGTTGGTAAGAAGCTCGGGGCAGCCGCCTGCGTAAACGGTTCCGACACGGTTGAAGGCGCTCATCAGACCGCTTGCGTGGTTCTCGGAAAGCAGTCTCTGGAAGCAGCGAAGCTCGTTCTCACGTCCGCCCTGCTCCGTAAAGAAGGTAGACAGACCGGAACGGTTGGTCTCCATGTGGTTGAACGCGAAGTGCTTCGGCTCGATCATAAGACCCTTGGACTGTCCGCCGTCTGCTACGGCTACGCCCATAAGGCTGGTCAGCATGGAATCTTCGGAATAATACTCATGGTTACGTGCGCAGTATACGCCGCGGTGCAGGTTGACGCCGGGAGCAAAGAGGCTGCTCTCGTGTGACCACAGAGCGTCTTCGCCAAACAGGACACCTTCCTGCTCTACCAGTTCAAGGTTGAAGGTTGCGGCTACGAGCGGCTCGGTGGGCATGGTTGCCATGGAGAAGGCACCGCACTCGTCGCTTTCCTTGGTGTAGTAATCCATGTAGGACAGGTCATCGGTCCAGCGTACGAAGTATCCGCCGACCTGGTCATAGGCAAATCCAAGAGGTCCGTCGTTTGCATAGCTTCTCGGAAGTGCTACGGAGTCAAGGTTCTCGGTGTCATCGCCGCCTTTTTCCACAAACTGGATGGCTTCGTCGAGGGTTACCTGCTGTACCAGCTGATCCCAGGACGGATCTTCCCAGTCAACAACGCCTGTCGGCTTTCCTTCTTCGTCAAGAATGAGCTGGTCGATCAGCTTGAGGCCGTTGTCGGCGCCCCAGGTGATCTCGACGTCGCTGTTCTCGTTCAGTTCGTAGTTCTTGTTGGTCAGGCCGACCATCATTTCTTCGGTCGGGGTGATATCCTCAACCGGAGTCCAGCCCTTGGTCCAGTCACTTCTGGTGGTGTACTCGACAGAGCCTTCGATCAGCTTGTTGAGGTCTGCGTTCTGCAGCTGGTTTTCGACACCCTTGGAATAGGTCTCGATATCGGTCTCGCCAAGATTCCAGACAACTGCGTTGTTCTCTTCGATAACCTCGGTCTCCGCGGTCATGACAAGCTTGTCGCTGCTGCCGGTTTTCTTTGCCAGAACGTTGTTCAGAGCTTCGTGAGCGCCGTTACCGATGGCGAAGTAGTAGTCGCCTGCTTCCAGGGACCATGCGCCGACGGTGCCGTCTGCCTTCTCGGCGTCAGGAATGTCGAAGGTGACGGTCTGGCTCTCGCCGGGCTCGAGGAGCTTGGTCTTGTCGAAGTTGCCGAGCACGACGGCGCTCTTCTCAAGGCCGCCCTCGGTGTAAGGAGCCTGTACATACAGCTGTACCACGCTCTTGCCTGCCACGTCGCCGGTGTTCTCTACGGTAACGGTTGCTTTTCCGGTGCCGCCGACTTCGCATTCTACAGAATCAAGTGTCTGAGCGAAGGTGGTGTAGGAAAGTCCGTATCCGAAGGGATAGGTGACTTCGTCTTCATAGACCCAGGAGCTTCCGGCGGTAGCGCCGTCTGCAGCGTCTGCGTTGGCCTGGCCGAGGACGGAGTCTTCGTAACGGGTCTCATAGTATTTGTATCCGACATAGATGCCTTCGGACTCTACCAGATACCAGTCGCCCTTGTCGAGGTCGGTCAGCTCGGCGTTGCTGCCCTGAGAATAATTGGTGTAGAAATGTACGCCCCAGTTCACCATGGCCGGTGCGGAAATACTGCTGGCCGCATAGGTGTCAGTCAGATGTCCGGACGGGTTGGCTTCGCCGGCCAGAACGTCTGCGGTTCCCAGGAAGCCTGTCGCGCCGGGCTCGCCTGCCCATACGATGGCGTCGATGTCCGCGTCGTTCTTGAGGTCTTCGATCTCGACGGGGTTGTTGCAGTTGAGCATCACGATGACCTTGGTGCTGTGCGCCTTGGCAAGGTCGATCATGTCTTTCTCGTTCTGGGAAAGAGCCAGCGGTCTTTCGTAGGAATCGGAATCCATGCCGCTCATTTCGGGCTCATAGTCCGCTGCCTCGGAGCTTCCGCGGGAGATGACGACCAGCGCTGCGGTGTCGTCAGCGGAGGAAAGCAGATCGTCCTTGTATTCCTTGGCCGGAACTTCACCTACGTTGTACATGTTCGGGTTTTCGTAGGTCATACCGAAGGAGGGCTTGATTCCCTGTCCGCCTGCACGCTTGTAATCTTTCATGGCGTCGCTGGCGTAGAAATCGATGAAGTCTTTGTTCAGGTCATAGCCTTTTTCTGCGAAGGCCTGCTCGATGGTGAGCTTCTTCTGTCCCTCTGCGGTGGTCGGCGTCGAACCGATCATGCCGCCGTAGGTTGCGTTGCTGCTGTTCATGCCCCAAAGGGTGACTTTCTCGGATGAGATGTCCAGCGGAAGCGCTGCGTTGTCGTTCTTCAGAAGAACGGTTCCTTCTTCGGCGATCTGCTCGGCCAGTTCAAGCTTTGCTTCGACAAGATCCGGCAGGCTCTCGTAATCAGACTTGAAATACGTAGAGTCGATATCGGCTCCGTCGCTGGTATCTACGACTTTGTAGTTTGTCGTGCCCAGATGCGTGTTGATGAAAGCCGCATTTGCGTTGACAATGGCGGACGCGCCAAATAACAAAGCCGTCAGGGAGCCTGTCACGGAGGACAGACCGCGCCAAAGAGTTGAGTTTTTGCCTTTACTCATTTTTTCCCTCCTCTTTTTACATTCGGACCGGATGGCTCCAGGAATGAAAGCCCCGGCCCGGTTGTCAGACAGCACGGGCAGTACTGTCTGCATAAACAGATGTGGATATTATATCATGGTTCACGTTTCATGGACAACAGGCATTCGCGGAATGCACAATTTTTTCCGTAAACTGCAGTGAAATTGCCGGAATATGCAAAAGCCCCGCCGCCTGACGGGCAGCAGGGCTGTAAATGCGCCTTCTTTGTTCCCGTCCTGTCAGCTGCAGAGACGGATCATCGCTTCCGCGTATACCTTTGCCGCGGTCATGATATTGTCGATGGGCATGAACTCGTCCGCTCCGTGCATCCTTGTGTCGATATCCGGAAGCACCGCTCCGAAGGCTACGCCGTTTTTCAGATCGTGTACGTAGGTGCCGCCGCCGATGGCAAGGCATTCACCCTTCAGGCCGGTCACGTCTTCATAGGCGGCCAGCAGCGTCTGTACAAAGGGGGAGTCTCCGCTGACGCAGTGGGGCGGGACCATGCCGGGAGTCGAAAAGTCAAAGCCGGCCTTTTCGATGATCTCCTGTGCCTTGTCCTGGCAGTTTTCCTTCACGGCGCAGACGGGAGTCCTGGCGTCAAAGCTGAAGGAGCACTCCGTTGTGGTCACGTGGAACAGATCCAGCGTACAGGTAAGGTCGTGGCTTTCGGGATCGGACATTTTGATACCGATGCCGGCGCCGTCGGTCACCTTCCAGGGGAAGAGCGCCGGGATCTTCTTCAGAAGCTCCAGCTGCTCACAGCCTGCCAGCGGAAGCTTCAGCGCCAGTGCAACGGCAGCCAGTCCCGCGTTGACGCCGCCCTCCGGCGTGCTGGCGTGGGCGGAGACGCCGGTTACGGTGAAGGACAGCTTATGGGCTGCTGCGGCTTCGGCGGCCCCGGCTTCGGCAGCG
>ONFK01000176.1 GCA_900317065.1 uncultured Bacteroidales bacterium | reverse complement strand
CTGCGGCGAATTCGATTTCCACGCTGCACTTCATTTCATCGGCGGCGATGCGGAGGATCTCCTTCAGGATATCGGCAAGCGGGAAAGTGTCGTAACGCAGTATATGGGCGAAAGTTACGGCTTTGGGCCCCTTCCCGGAAGGGGAGTCCACGATGCGTTGGTTCTCGTAGTCGTAGGTGGATATCACTTTTGAGAACTGCCGGAATTTCCCGCAATCGGATATGGGAATCCGTGCCAGATTGACGGAATCGTCGACCGAAGTCTTGAATTTCCCGGGCTGAAGATCAAGGGCGTACATCACGCTCTGCGTATCCCGCATCGTAAGTTCCGGGGTGGAAGTCTGAATGACGTTTTTCGGATAGTAAGGAGAGAATCGCAGAACCTGTTCCCCGTCCACCACGGCCTTTCCCAGGCCGAAAGCGATCTTGGCGATTCCTTCCTCCGGCTTTTCGTATCCTACCGGGTAGAAATTCACGGAACGCACCACTCCCGAAATGGCGGGGAAAAAGAAACCGGCGTCTTCGTTGCCGCATATCTCCTGCAGTATTATGCCCATCTTCTCCTCGGAAATGACGTTCGCCGTCGAAGTGATATACCCTCTTGAAGAAGCATAGTAGACGGAGGCGTACACGCTTTTGATGGCATTTCCGAGCAGCCGCAGCTGCTGGTCTTCGTTTTCCGTGCGCGGTATCATGTAGGTGGAATACACCCCGGCGAAAGGCTGATAGTAAGAGTCTTCCAGTTTGGAAGAGGACCTTATCGCCAGAGGCTTGTCGACGTGCCTGATAAACACCCTCAGGGAGGCCATCAGATCGGACGGCAAGGTTGAGGACACAAATTGCGTCAGGAGTTCGCTGTCGGAAATGTCGGAGTTGATGACGTACTGGAGGCCGTTTTCAAGGATGAATCTGTCGAAATATTCGGTAGATATCACGAGAGTCCTCGGTACGAGGATACGGACATCCTCCCACTTGTCGTACAGGTTGTACTTGTAAAGCAGGTGGCTCAGGAATGCAAGCCCGCGGGCCTTCCCTCCGATGGAGCCTTCTCCGATTCGGGCGAATCCCACGGTCTCGCTGTAAGTGTCGGGATTGAAACGGGCGACTACTCCGAGAGCCTGGGACGTGCGGTAGTCGTGGATGAGTTTCACGGCTGTCGTGCGCATCTCGTTGCAGTCTCTGGAAATGGTGTTCTTCAATTTCGTACCTGCGGAGAAAATGCCCCGGGCAAGCAGCCAGCGGGAGATGTAGTTCTTCGACCTGAGCCGTTCCAGGAGTTCGTCCGAGACCGTCGCTATGATATGCTCGGCGCCCTGCAGGTCGGAAGCCCGCGCCACCTGCCTGTGTTTGGCGTCGGTCACCACGAAATCTCCGAAACCGAACTCCATGCCTATATACTCGCTGAGTTCATGGGTGAGGGTCTTGGACCTTTTCATTATGAATCCGGCATGCATGCTTTCCGCGATCTCCCTCATGCTCTCCTGAGAGGATTGCATGAGAATAGGCATTTTGGGCATCTCGCTGCGTATCATCTTGCAGAGGTCCACGCCGGCGTCAAGCTTCTCGTCGGAGGATTTGTCCCCGCGGTGGAGGACGAAACCTATGTCGGAGATTACGCCCAGCATCTGCTCCTTGAACCTGTCGAACAGGGAAACAGCGTCGTCGTAGTTCGTGGCCATCAGGATTTTCGGACGTGCGCGCTTGCGGAAGACCTGCTGCTCCTCGTTGAGGGCGTCCTTCAGCGCCGCGACATTCTGCTGGAGAACAAGCTTGTAGAGCAGAGGCAGATAGGTGGAATAGTAGCGGACGGAGTCTTCGACCAGCAGTATGCACTGCACGCCGCCTTCCAGTATGTCCTGTTCTGCATTCATGCTGTCTTCCAGCAGCTTGATGATGGCTATTATGAGGTCGGTGGAACCGCTCCAGCAGAAGGCGTAATCTATGCTGCTGCGGTCGCGTTCCTGAAGTTTCTTCCAGACTTCTTTCGAATACGAGGTGAGAAGCACTATCGGGGTATCCGGAGCCATCTCCTTCATCCTCGCGGAGAAGTCGAAGACGTTTATCGAGCCGACGTTGTACATTGTGATGACCAGATCGAAACTTTCCCCGTTCTCCATCATACGGAGAGCGTCGGCGGTCGTTTCGGCACGTTCGAATACCGGAGGATTGGAGAGGTTGAGCTCGGAATACTCGCGCGAAATGCGCATGTCGAGCCTGCCGTCCTCTTCCAGGGAGAAATTGTCGTAATTGTTGCACACAAGCAGGATTCTGCGTATGCGCCGGCTCATCAATGTAACTGTTTCGGACATAGGGGCTTTTATCAGACTATACCTTGATCCATCATGGCACCCGCCACCTTTATGAATCCTGCGATGTTCGCACCTTTGACATAATTTACATATCCGTCTTCCTCCGTGCCGTATTTCAGGCAGGCTTCATGAATCTCGGACATGATTCTTCTCAGATTCTTGTCCACTTCTTCCGCGGTCCAGTGCTGGCGCACGGAGTTCTGGCTCATCTCCAGACCGGATGTGGCTACTCCGCCGGCGTTCGAGGCCTTGCCGGGGGAATACAGGATCCTGGCGTTATGGAAGACTGCGGCCGCTTCCGGAGTGGAAGGCATGTTGGCCCCTTCCGCCACACAATAACAGCCGTTCGCGACAAGTTTTCCGGCGTCCTCCTCGCAGATTTCGTTTTGTGTAGCGCAGGGGAGGGCGATGTCGCAGGGGATATCCCAGGGACGCTTGCCAGGGTAATAGGTCGCACCTGGATAGCGGTCCGCATACTCGCGGATCCGCCCCCGGCGTATGTTCTTCAGTTCGAAAATGAACGACATCTTCTCTTCGTCCAGTCCGTCAGGATCGTAAATGCAGCCGTCGGAATCGGACATGCTTACCACCTTGGCTCCCAGCCTCATGGCCTTCTGGGCCGCATACTGCGCAACATTCCCTGAGCCGGAAACCAATACGGTCTGCCCGCTGAACGACTTGCCTCTTGTAGCCAGCATGCTTTCGGTGAAATAGCACAGACCATAGCCTGTGGCCTCGGGCCTGAGCAGCGAACCTCCCCATGCCAGCCCTTTTCCGGTGAGCGTGCCGGTGAATTCGTTGCGAAGGCGCTTGTACTGGCCGAAAAGATATCCGATTTCGCGTCCTCCGACACCGATATCTCCGGCGGGGACGTCGGTGTCCTGTCCTATATGCTTGCTGAGTTCCGTCATGAAACTCTGGCAGAAGCGCATGACTTCGGCATCCGACTTTCCTCTCGGGTTGAAGTCGGATCCGCCTTTGGCTCCCCCCATGGGCAGGGTGGTAAGGCTGTTTTTGAATGTCTGCTCGAAGGCGAGGAACTTCATGATGCTCAGATTGACGCTGGCATGGAAACGTATGCCTCCCTTGTAGGGACCGAGGGCGCTGTTGCATTGCACCCGGAAGCCTCTGTTTATCCGGATGACGCCCCTGTCGTCAGTCCACGGGACACGGAAAATAATGATGCGCTCCGGCTCGGCGATTCTTTCGAGAATCTTCTGGTCGATAAGATAGGGATTATCTTCGAGATAGGGGACGAGGCTGAAGGCGACTTCCTGCACGGCCTGATGAAACTCGGCCTCTCCCGGGTTCCTGGCGATCAGGTCCGCGATGAAGCCGTCTACATACTTCTTTGCAAATGTGTCCATGATTAAACTTCTTTATTGATTACTACTAACTATACTTTTGCAGATAAACTCATTTCTTCCTGAAAATCTTGTATCCCACCGCCGCCACGAGTATGCTCATGAGCGGACTCAGGAGGTTGAAAAAGCAGTAGGGCAGATAAACCAGCGTCGGTGTGCTCAGGATAGTGGCCTGGGTCATGCCGCAGGTGTTCCAAGGCACGAGGACGGATGTTACCGTGGCGGAATCCTCCACGGAACGGCTCAGGAGCCGGTTTTCGTAGCCGGCATCCTCGTAGATGTCCTTGAAGATGTTGGCTGTCAGCATTATCGAAAGATACTGGTCGCACACCAGGGTGTTGAAAGCCGCGCCGGTTCCGACGGTGGAGGCTACAAGTCCGGTGCTGTTGCCGGTGAATTTCCGCATGGCCTTCATGATGGCGTCTATCATTCCTCCGGCCCGCATGCAGGCCCCGAAGCACATCGCGCAGATGATCAGATAGATCGTGTTCAGCATGCCCGTCATTCCACGGGACGACACCAGCTCGTTCACCT
>ONFK01000057.1 GCA_900317065.1 uncultured Bacteroidales bacterium | reverse complement strand
GAATCAGGTTCGAGACTTTCGACTTCCGCAGCGGCATTCGCTACGAGGAATACAACGTCAATTCCTGGCTGACGGATTCCGGAACCGCCGTCCCGAAGAACCAGATGCAGCTGCTCAGCAAGGGCTTCACCTCGATCTACGCTTCGCTGAGGCACTATACCCTGGACGACCTCTATTTCCCCAACAGGGGAATCAGCATAGGTTCCGACATCCAAATGATGCCCTGGGGCGGTTCTGCCAAAGTGCTGAGTTTCGATGTCAAGGGCGTGGCCCGTCTCGGCGGCTTCCTCACGCTCGTGCCGTCCTTCTACATCAGGGGCGTCATCGATTCGCCCAGGAACAATATGTTCATCGCGAATTATGTAGGCGGTGCCATGCCCGGACGCTACATCGACAGTCAGATACCGTTCGCGGGCTTCAATTACGCCACCGTCGCCAAAGATTATGTGATGGTGCTGAACCTGGACCTGCGCGCGCGTCTTGCAAAGGACTTCTATGCCACCCTGCAGGGCGGTTATTTCAACGACAACGACGATCTGCCGGTCAAGTTCAGCGAATTGAAGCCGACCTACGTCGGGTTTGCCGGAGAACTGGCCTACGACTCGATAATCGGGCCGGTGAGGGCGCGGCTGCAATGGTCGGATTACCGAGGCTGGTCGGCGTACGTCGGAGTAGGTTTCGACTTTTGATTTTATTGCGGCAAAGGGCCGCATTGCGCCGAGGGCGTCGCAATGTCGGCATTGCCGAAATCTGAATGACAGAAAAATGGGCGATATAAAAGAAATAATAAACCTGTTCCAGGCGCAGTGCGCCAAGCGGGAGTATTGCGCAGGCGACAGCCGCCGCAAGGCGCTGGAAAAACTGGAATGGAACCGTGAGGCCGCGGAGGAAGTGGTGGCCTCGCTCGTGGCGGACAAGTTTGTCGACGATGCCCGCTATGCTTCCGCCTTCGCCCGCGAAAAGTCCTCCCTGCAGGGCTGGGGCCCTGTCAAGATAAGGTTCCAGCTCCGGGCGAAAGGCATATCCGACGCAGACATCTCGGCCGCGCTGGAAGAAATAGACGCCGAAAAGGCCTCTGCCCGCCTCGAGAAACTCCTCGCGAACAAATGGCACTCCCTGCAGGACGATCCGCAGGGGCGCCTCAAACTCATCAAATTCGCCCTCTCGCGGGGTTACGAGTACGAAGAAATAGAATCGCTCATCAGACAAATCACATCCTGACAATATTCCTTCAGTCTTGGGAACTGCCTGCCAGAATGCGCAGATTAAGGAGCTTGCGGCTTTTTTCGCCGACAAGCGAGGATGTATCCGGGAGCCCGTGCTTCGACAGGTATTCTCCCAGGCCGGAAACAAGTCCCGCTATCGCTTTGCAGACATCGGGACTTCCGTCAGAATGCACTTGTATTGTGGAGCAGCCCGCCTGCAGCAGTTCGAGCGCATTCCGCCAGCTGCATACATCGCAGATTCCACTCAGGTCCAGCCCCTTAAGGATAGGATTGGAGGACAACTTCAGAATATGATGCACTGCATTCCGGCTGTTTTTCGATGTGGATTGCCTCGTGTCTATGGTAATGGCTCCTGCTCCGGACAAATATGCATCCAAAGAGGATTCTGTAATTGACGAATCCTTGACAATCAGCGGGAGCGGCAGGCCTCCTCTGAGGAAATGTGCGGAAGCCGCATCTATCTGCAGGGCATCTGCGCCGGCGGCCCGTACTTTTTCGAAAAGCTCGGCTACGAGTGCTTCTTTTTTTCCGGGCAAGGCCGCAACGGCGACTTTTGAAGGATATTCCGATTTCAGCCTGTTCAATAAGTCAAGTTCATTCCCGCCGCCGTCCATGGCATAGAATACGCCGGCCCATCCGGCCTTCAGGGCGCGTGACAGGCTGTCGTAATCTGCGTATGCGGGAGATGTGGCAAGAAAAAAGGGATTCTCGCACCGGATGCCGCAGAAATCGATTCCTATTGTCGTTGCTTTTTCCATTGCTGCTGCAAAAATACCTCAATCCTTTTCAATACCCGTCAGTGCTATGCGACAAAAACGTTTTGCTATGCGACAATTTCAAAATAAAAGACGGACTTTGCCCGCTTTTGCCTGTTTTTGTCGTAGAAAAGGGTTACTTTTGCTATTGTTATAGTGGTGAATTAATGAAGAAGCTATTAATTATTTTGACTGCCCTGGCAGTCCTGGTTTCCTGTTCCCGTGATTCTGGCAGTGGAAGCGCTTCCGACGGGGATGTCTATGCTGTTTCCTATATTCAGGAGCTGTCCGCGACGGATTATGAGGAGGCGATGCGTCTTACCGAAGAGGGACTGAGGAAAGGCAGGATCAGCATTTTCTACGCCAATATCCTCCGGGCGAGGATGACATATCTGCATACCGAAGATTACAATGCCGCTGCCGCTTATATGCACAAGGCCCTTGAACAGGAAGAAGCCAAGGACCCGGCGGTCAGGACGGATCTTCTGTACCATCTCGCCACTATTCTCAAGAGCGGCAAAGACTATACGAGTCTGCTCGAGACCTGTACCGAAGGCAAGGAGTACGCGAATATCTCGGGGGACGCCTTCTATGAGAATGCCTTCGATTTTATGGCTGGGAACTGCCTCTTCGACTTGGGAGAGGATGAATCCGGCCTGGAAATGATGCGCGGTGCGATATCGAAGGCCTCCTCAATCGCAAAAAGCGAACAGGAATACGGACATCTCATCTTCTTTGAAGGCCAGCTTATCAACTCCCTGATCGAAATCGAAGATTACGGGGAGTGTTTGAAGGAGTGCGGCCTGTATGAAGATCTGGTATCCCGGATGGAGAAGAAGTTTCCCAAGTCGGATCCGGAGTTTTATGACCGCGACCGCTTTTACAATGACGTGAATCTTGCCGTCTGCCAGGCGGGGCTGGGGGATATGCCTTCGGCGGAAAAGTTTTTTGCGCGTGCCTGCAGCCGCGAGTATGCAAAAAAGTCCGGCGGGAAAATACGAATGGCAAGGTATTATTCCGTAACGGGAGATACTGAGCGTCTTGTCAGGCTGTACACAGAAGAAATCCCGTTCAGCGGAGATACTGTCAGCCGTCTGTACGGACAGCGGTTGGCGAGGTTGCGTACCGCCTATGAAAAATCCGGCATGGTTTCAAAGGCGAGGGAATACGAGTTGCGTTACAATGATTTATCAGAGAAAATAATCGAAAAGGAACAAAGTGAAGGCACCTTGGTGAACGCGGCCCGTTTTGATGCTCAGCGATATCGCCTCATGCTGTATGACACGATGGAGTCCATCAGGAGGAACCGGGGTCTGATCTTTACCGTTATCGTCCTCTTTATTATCGCTGTTGCCTTGCTCTTGCTGAAAATCAACAATGTATTCTCAAAGAAGATAAAACGGTATCGCGAAGACGCAGACTCCCTCAGGAAGGATTTGAGTTCAATCCAGCGGCAGGTCTCCGTAATAGCGGTGAAGGGGATGGCGGACAAAAAAGAATCCGGCTCCCCTCTACAGGAGCTGATAGAACGGAACGGCTTGTATCTCGACAAGACTCTCAACCGCGAAACCGCGGCCGGAAAACTCGGCATATCCCAGTCGGAAATCAGCAATATGCTCGCCGGCATCCAGCCTGGCCTGAAGTTCCCCGACTACATCAAGGGGCTCCGCATCCAGCACGCGCTGGAGTTGATAGGGGAAAATCCGGACATACCGGTGGCGGAACTGTCCGAACGCTGCGGATTCTATACAGTGAGGTCTCTGCAACGGGCATTCCTTTCCATTACCGGAATGAGCCCCAGGGACTATGCCAAAAGGTTGAAACAGCAGAATCAGGCAATCTGAGGCTTGCCGTTACGGGGCCTTTCGTCGTCGAAAGCTTTCTGTTCGGGCATCTTTCCTTCCTGCAGATTATTCCAGGCCCTGCGATGTTTCCAGATGTCGATGGCTGCGAAGATGGCGGCGCGCATGGAGCGGGGGTCCGCCTCGTCGCGTCCGGCCAGCTCGAATGCGGTGCCGTGGTCAGGCGAAGTGCGCACCACCGGCAGGCCTGCGGTGTAGTTGACTCCGTCTTCGAAGGCGATGGCCTTGAACGGTGCGAGCCCCTGGTCGTGATACATTGCGAGGGTGGCGTCGAACTGTTCATAGTGCCCCATCCCGAAGTATCCGTCGGGAGAGAAAGGCCCGAAGGCGAGTATGCCTTCTTCGACCGCCTTCTTGATGGCGGGGATGATGATGGTCTGCTCTTCGGTGCCGAGCAGTCCGCTGTCGCCGCTGTGAGGGTTGAGGCTGAGCACGCCGATGCGGGGATTGTCGATGCCGAAATCCTGCTCGAGCGACTGTTTCATCAGGCGCAGTTTGCTGAGTATCTTATCTTCGGTGATGGAAGCAGGCACGTCCTTGAGGGGGATGTGGCCCGTGACGACGCCCACTTTCAGCCGTTCGCTGATCATCAGCATGGTAACGTCCTTCACCCCGAAAGCCTCCTGGAGGAACTCCGTATGGCCGGGGAATCCGAAGCCTTCGGCGACTATGGCCTTCTTGTTGATGGGACCTGTCACCAGCACGTCTATCTTGCCGGCCTTGAGGTCGCGCACAGCCCAGTCGAGGGCGGTAATCGCGGCCTTGGCGGATTCAGCGGTGGCTCCGCCCGGCTCTGCATACACATTGTCCGGCAGGCATCCTACTATGTTCACGCGCTTGGCGTGAGCCTCGGCTGCGGACGAAATGGCGTTGGTGTCCATCTGCTCGATTTCGGGGATGGATTTGCGGTAGAAACTGAAAATCTTGCTCGAACCGTATACCACGGGAGTGAGCATATCGAGGATGCGCGGGTCGCTCAGGGCCTTGATGATGACTTCGTAACCTATTCCGTTGCTGTCGCCCTGGGTAATGCCTACTACAAGTTTATTGTCTTTCATAATCCTAATGTGTTGTCTTCGTTAACATAGCCCTCGTCCTGAGGGAGCCCCGGCTGCCCGTAGGCGGCTACGGCCAGACGGTCGCAGCGCTCGTTTTCGGGATGCCCGGCGTGGCCTTTCAGCCAATGGAAGTGAACATTGTGCTTCCTGTAGAGTGGCAGGAAACGCAGCCACAGGTCCTGGTTTTTCTTTTTCTTGAATCCAGTGGCAAGCCATTTGTCCAGCCATTTCTCCTCCACCGCCTTCACTACGTAGGAGGAATCGCTCCACACCTCCACGTCGGCCTTCTCCCATTTGATGGCCTCCAGGCCCATGATGACGGCGTAGAGTTCCATGCGGTTGTTGGTCGTGAGCGCGAAGGCCCCGGACAGCTCCTTGCGCAGGCTGCCGCAGATGAGCACAGCACCCCAGCCTCCCGGACCGGGGTTGCCGCTGGCGGCCCCGTCGGTGTAGAGGTATATGGTCTGTTTTCGTTCCATTTTCAACAAAAATAGTTATTTTTGTAAGATTATGCACGATAAAAAGCTCAATATTCTTGTAACAGGTGCCAACGGGCAGCTCGGAAGATGCCTGCGGGATGCCGCCGCGCACAGCCGGAACCGTTTCATCTTTACCGACGTGAGCGAGATTCCGGGCCTGGAAACGATCAGCCTGGACATCACCGACAAGAATACGTTGGACATCGTTGCGGATTCCGAAAATGTTGACATCATAGTCAACTGCGCCGGATATACCAACGTGGACAGGGCCGAGGACGAGATCAGGCTAGCGGAGCTGCTAAACCACGAGGCCGTGGCCAACCTCGCGGCCTGTGCCCGACGCAGGAAGGCTCTGCTGATCCATATCTCCACGGACTATATCTTTGACGGCGGCGCGTCGTCGCCCATACGGGAAGACGCCGTCCCTTCGCCGCTCGGCGTCTACGGCGCCACCAAGCTCGCAGGCGAACAGGCCGTCGTCGCATCCGCGTGCCGCTATATCATCTTCCGCACCGCCTGGCTGTATTCCGAATATGGCCGCAACTTCGTCAAGACGATGCTCGCCCTGACCGCCGCCCATCCCGTCGTGAAAGTGGTGGACGACCAGGTGGGCACTCCCACCTACGGGCCGGACCTCGCGCGCCTGATAGTGGATGTGATCGACGGCGGAAAGCTCGACAGGACAGGTATTTACAATTATACCGGGGAAGGCGTGTGCAGCTGGTACGACTTCGCAAGCGAGATAAACTCCCTGGCCGCCCACGGCTGCAAGGTGCTGCCCTGCAGCAGCGCGGACTATCCCGCAAAGGCGAGGCGCCCGCATTATTCCGTGCTGGACAAGAGCCTGGTGAAGGCCACGTTCGGCATCGGCATCCCCCGTTGGACGGAGCCTCTCAAGACCTGCATTCACAAGTTGACAAATGAGAATTGAGCATACATCCATACCGGAAGTGGTCATAGTGCATCCCGAAGTTTTCCGGGATGCGAGGGGCTATTTCTTCGAGTCTTTCAACGAGAAAGCCTTCGCGGAGCTGATGTTCCCCGTGCATTTCGTCCAGGACAATGAAAGCCGGTCCTGCAGGGAAGTGATACGCGGGCTGCATTATCAGAAAGGGGACGCTGCTCAAGGCAAGCTGGTCCGCGTAATCAGGGGTAGGGTCCTGGACATCGCGGTGGATATCAGAAGGGGGAGCCCCAGCTTCGGGAAGTGGGCCGCCGCCGAACTGTCCGGCGAAAACGCAGCGCAGCTTTTCATCCCGCGCGGTTTCGCCCACGGCTTCAGCGTGCTCAGCGACGAGGCGGTTTTCCAGTACAAGTGCGACCGCTTCTACGACCCTTCGGCCGAAGGGGCTGTGGCCTGGGACGATCCCGACCTTGGAATAGACTGGAAGATCCCTTCCGGCGAGGAGATACTGTCCGACAAGGACAGGCGCCATCTCCGCCTGAAAGACATCGCCCCGGAGGATCTCTTCGAATACGGGAAGAATCTATATGAATAGGAGAGTCGCGATACAGGGTTACTCCGGCTGCTTCCACGAGGAGGCGGCCCGGCGTTTTTATTCTTCGCTGGGGGAAGATGATCTGCAGATCGTGGAATGCGATACCTTCGGAGGGCTCTACGAAGAGCTCGATGCAGGGAGGGCCGACGCTGCGGTGATGGCCATAGAGAATACCGTATCCGGCGGTCTGATTCCGAACTTCGACCTCCTCCGGAAGAATCCCCGCAAGATAAAGGGCGAGGTGTTCCTGCGCATCGAGCAGAACCTGATGGCCCTGCCGGGGCAGCGCCTGGAGGACATCCGCGAGGTGCGCACACACTACATGGCCATCAACCAGACGCGCGAGTTCTTCAAGGACTGGCCGCAGATACGCCTGGTGGAGTCGGAGGATACGGCAAAATCCGCGGCGCAGGTGGCGCGCGAAGGGCTCGCCGGAGTCGGGGCCGTCGCTTCCAGGCTCGCTGCGCAGCTATACGGGCTCGAAATAATCGCATCGGGGATAGAGACATACAAGCAGAATTTCACCCGCTTCCTCATCATGGACGACAGTCTCGAGGTGCCGCAGGAGAAGATCGACAAGGCTTCCCTCTGCTTCACGCTTCCGCATACCCCCGGCTCCCTCGCGCACATACTCACCATACTCTCGTTCTACGAGATGAATCTCACCCGAATCCAGTCCCTGCCCATCCCCGGCAGGCAGTGGCAGTACTTCTTCTATGCCGACATCAAGTTCGGGGCCTACGAAAGATACCAGCAGGCCCTCGCCGCGGTGAGGCCCCTGATAGACGAATTCCAGATACTTGGAGAATACAGTTCAGCCATATGATCATCCATCCAGCAGACAGGACAGGGAGCGTGAAGGAATACTACTTCTCTGTCAAGAACAAGGAAATTGCCGCCATGAACGCCGACGGACGCAGCGAGCCCGTCATCAATCTCGGCATCGGCTCGCCGGACGGACGCCCTCCTCAGGCTGCGATCGACGCCCTCTGCGCCTCCGCAGTGCAGGACGGCGTGCACGCATATCAGCCCTACATCGGCATCCCCGAACTCCGCAAGGCCTTCGCCGGATGGTATTCCCGCTGGTATGGGGTGTCGCTGGACCCTTCTTCCGAAATCCAGCCCCTGACCGGGTCCAAAGAGGGGATACTCATCACCTCCCTTGCCTTCCTGAACAAGGGCGACAAGGTGCTGGTGCCGGATCCGGGATATCCTACCTACAGCTCCTCCGCGCGTCTCTGCGAGGCGGAAATCGTGACCTACGACCTGGTGGAGGAACTTGGCTGGCAGCCGGATCTGGAGGCTCTCGAGGCATCCGACCTCAGCGGGGTGAAGATGATGTGGACCAACTATCCCAACATGCCCACCGGCGCTCCGGCGGATCCCGCCCTTTACGAGAAACTGGTGGATTTCGGCCGCAGGCACGGGATTCTTATCTGCAACGACAATCCCTACAGCTTCATCCTGACGGAAAGGCACCATTCCATACTGGCCGTGCCCGGTGCGAAGGACTGCTGCCTCGAGCTGAACTCCCTCAGCAAGGCGCACAACATGGCCGGCTGGCGTATAGGCATGGTGGCTTCATCTGCCGAAGTCATCTACGAGATACTGAAAGTCAAGAGCCAGCTGGACTCCGGAATCTTCCGCCCCTTGCAGCTCGCTGCGGTGGAGGCTCT
>ONFK01000005.1 GCA_900317065.1 uncultured Bacteroidales bacterium | reverse complement strand
ACGGAAAGATGGATATCAAGACCTATGTGCAGACAGTAGACGGCCTTGAGCAGTGGAACCCCCTCATGAAGGGCGAATTCCCCATCTCCCGCGAGGTTCTGGAGAAGGAAGTTTTCCCTGCCTTCATGGTAGAGATGCCCGCCCTTACGAAGGACACCTACACCTACGAGGAATTCATTGCGATGGTGAAGGCCTGCCCGGACCTCGCAGCCGTTCGCGTGCACAAGCAGCGCTTCGGCTACATGGTAAACAACACCATCTGCGAGGTGGGCAACGTGCTCATCAACGGTGCGAAGGTGGTTACCATCAACTCTGAATCCACCGAAATCGAAGATATCAAGAAGACCATCGCAGACTGCGGCCTCGAGGGAGTGGAGAACATCAACTACCTCCAGGCCATCAAGCGCGTGATCGGCATGAGTGACAAACCTTTAGCAAACGAATAGACTATGGCACAGGAAATCGAAAAGAAATTCTTGGTCAAGGGGGACTTCAAGAGTGAGGCCTTCAAGGCCACCCGCATCACCCAGGGCTATCTCAGCAGTGTTCCCGAACGCACCGTGCGCATACGCGTGAAGGGCGACAAGGGATTCATCACCGTCAAGGGGATAGGCAACGCATCAGGCGCCGCCCGCTTCGAGTGGGAGAAGGAAATCCCCGTGGAGGAGGTGAAGCAGCTGCTGGACCTTGCAGAACCCGGCGTAATCGACAAGACCCGCTATCTCGTAAAGAACACCGACGGCGTACATACCTGGGAAGTTGACGAGTTCTACGGCGACAACGACGGCCTCACCGTCGCCGAAGTGGAACTTGCCGACGAGAACGAACCCTTCGACAAGCCGGCCTGGCTCGGCGAAGAGGTTACCGGCGATCCCAAGTACTTCAATTCCATGTTGATGAAGAATCCTTACAAGAACTGGAAGTGAAAGTAGTCCGGACAATAATCCTGTGTTCCTGCATCGCCGCCTTCGTTTCGTGCGTCAAGGACCCGGCGTTCGTGCCGGAAACCCATGAACCCGAAGTGACGGACGAACCGTCCGGCGAAGGCGGCGGGAGCGGAGAAGAAAGCCCTGCAGGCAAGAATTACGCCCTTTCCGGCGAGAAAAGCTATGCGACCGGTCTGGACGGCCTGTCGTCGATCTGCCTCAACGAGAAGGGCGACGGGTTCTATATCGCGCAGGACGGTGGGTTATTGTACGAGGCAGGACTTGACGGGACGGTCAAGGGGACCGTCCCGTTCAAATCCTCCCACGATTGGGAAGGAGTGACCGTAAACCCGGCAGACGGCACCATCTACCTTTGCGAAGAAAGGGAATGGGCCATCTACAAGGTGAACGCCGACCACAAGGACGTCACGCTGGTAGGCAGAATTTCCGTCGAAGGCGGCGTTAGCAACAAGGGCTTCGAGGGAATAACTTACGGCAAAGGGTTCCTGTATGTGGCGAACCAGGCCTCTCCATCCCGCATATACAAGTACTCCATCAAGGAAAAGAAAGTGGTTTCCACGATGGATATCAGTTTTGCCGAGTACCTTTCGGACATCTTCTACGAAGAATCCGACGGCAGCCTGTGGATTACCGACAGCAAGAAACAGCGCCTGACGAACATTGATGCCGAGAGCGGTGAAACAATTGCAGAGTACAACATTTCCTTCGTAAAGAAGCCCGAAGGATTCTGCTTGGACAAAGAACGAAAGATGTTCTGGTTCTGCTGCGACAAAACCGGCAACCTGCACAGTATAAGTTATAAATAAGTATGGCAACAGATATCAAGACGGAGGCGGTGAAAGCATTCGACCCGCTGGACATGAACAATTACAAAGTAGAGAAACTCCCCAAGATGCAGAAGGGGAAGTTCGAAGTGTGGATGGCCCGCCTGGGCGGTCCTCTGGCCATCATCGCCTTCGTCTGGATCTGCTGGTTCTGCCATATAGGATTCATCGACAATCTCGACACCACGGGGCTCGCCGCGTCGGCCCAGAAGCGGCTCTCGGCCCTCGGTCCGGACGGCTTCATCCGCGCCAATTACGCGATGCTGGCCATCTTCGTGTCGAGCCTCATACTGTGGATTACGGAGGCCCTGCCGAACTATCTTACCTCCCTGATCCTCATACTAGCGACGGTCCTGTTCAGCGTCACCACCCAGAAAGAAGCTCTCGCGCAGCTCGGACACCCCGTGATGTGGCTGAACATCCTCAGCTTCGTGCTGGCTTCGATGCTGGTGAAGACGCGCTTTGCGAAGCGCCTTGCGCTGGCCTTCGTCATCAAGTTCGGCAAGAGCGCGAAGGGAGTGCTCTGGAGCTTCCTGCTCATCAATCTGGTACTCTCCGCCTTCATCTCCGCAACTACGGTGAAGGCCACCATCATGCTGCCCATCTTCATGGTGATCTGCGCCATCTACGGCGCATCCGACGGGCACCGCAACAACTTCGGCCGCAACCTCGTAATCCAGAATCTCTTCCAGGTCAACATCGGGGCGAACGCCTTCTACACCGGCAGCGGCGCCCATCTGCTGGCCATATCGCTGATTGCGGGCTTCATCGGCTCCTGCGACTTCGGCTACAAGGAATGGCTGATCGCGGTAGGCCCCATGAGCATCATCATTCTCGTGGTAGGGCTGCTGCTGGGCATGTATGTGTTCTTCCCCATGAAGAAGGAGGAGCAGGTGCCCCAGATCCAGGGAGGTATCGACCGTCTGCGCGGCGAACTCGCCTCCATGGGAAAGATGTCGAAGGAAGAATGGAAGGCGGTGGCCATCTTCCTGGTGGTGCTTTTCCTGTGGGTGACGAAGGGGACCTTCCATAACATAGACGAGACCATCGTTGCGCTCATAGGCGCAATCCTGGCCCTTCTGCCGGGGATAGGAGTGGTGAAGTGGAACGACGTGGACATCCCCTGGCACCTGATGCTCTTCTCGGCCGGCGCCTACGTGCTGGGAAGCGGCCTCAACGCGACCGACCTCCCGAACACGATGGTGAACGCCGCCTTCGATTCGATGGGAATCACCGCTGACACCCCGTTCTGGGTGCTGTACGTAGTGCTCACCTTCCTGATGATGTACTCGGGACTGGTGTTCCAGAGCAAGACCATACGCACCATGGTGTTCGTGCCCATCGCCCTCGGCGTGGAGAAGCGCTTCGGCTTTCCCCCGATGAGTCTACGTGCTGCCTTTCAACAGCAAGCCTGCAGCCCTTCTCTACAACACAAACCAATACAGCCTCACCGACGCCTTCAAGTACGGCATCACCATGATGACCTTCTCCTGGCTGCTCATCCTGCTCTTCGGGCAGACGGTTCTGAAATGGCTGCAGATTACCCCCGGACTATTTTAAAATGTTTGCGCTATGACAATCGAATGGAATTTCATACTACGCATTTGCGCCGCCGGCATTCTGGGCGGCCTGATAGGGCTTGAACGTGAATTCAGAGCCAAGGAAGCGGGCGTACGCACGCACTTCATAGTGGCCCTCGGAAGCGCCATGTTCATGATTATCTCGCAGTTTGCTTTCAGCGGGCGCTTCGACGCAGCCCGTGTGGCGGCGCAGGTTGTGTCCGGCATAGGTTTCATAGGCGCGGGAGTCATCATCTTCCAGAAGAACGCCGTGCGCGGGGTGACCACCGCCGCCGGCCTCTGGGTGGCAGCCGCCATCGGCCTCGCCTGCGGATCGGAGATGTATTCCGTGGCCATCGCAGCCACCCTCATGACCATCCTGGTGCTGGAGACCATGCACTTCATCACCCGCTCGCATGGCGAGAAAGATCTTTCCATAACCCTCTCTCCCGTCACGAACGACGAGCTTACGGAAATGATGAAAACCCTCAAGGGTATAGGGGCCGACATCGAGAGCTTCACCCTCACCGGCGGGGTGGCCGTCTTCGAGCTGCGCATAAAGCAAAAGGACTATGCCACTACCGTGGACACAGTCCTTTCATTCTCAAAAGGCCTCAAGGTCGAGATTTCCTAGAAGAATCTGGCCCTGTTATCTTTCACCACACCCTTTGCGGACATTGTAGGAACGATGCCCTGGGCATTGTACTGAGCCTTGCGCTGTGCGAACATCTCGGCGTCTTCCTCGGTGTAGAAGCTGCCGACTTCCTTGCTGTTCACGACGAACACGTAGGTGCCGAAGGAGCCTGCGACGGGGCCGGAGAGCTTGCCTTCCTCGGCAACGGCTACTGCACCTGCGAGAGCGGGATCGACACGGCCGCCCATGGGAGCAAGGCTGAGAGCGGACTCGCTGGTGACTGTGGCGTCAAGCTTCTCGGCGACAGCCTTGATGTCGGCGCAGCCGACGATCTTTTCGGCGATTTCAGCCTTCTTCACCTCGGCTATCTTCTTTGAGAAGAGGGTGCTCTCGATGGAAGAGGAAACCTCGTTCAGAGGGCGCAGGCCTTCCTTGTGGATGCCGTTGAGCTCGGCGATGAAGAAGTACTTGTTGTTGACGGTGATGATGTTGGAAGCCTTGCCGACCTTGTTGTCGAACGCCCAGCGGGTAACTTCCTTGGCGTTGTCTATGGAGCCGTAGGTGGAAGTGGCCTCGGTGATGTTCATCTTGTGGGAGTAGACCTTCATGGTGTCCACTGCGGCGGCATATCCGGCAGCGGTCTTGTTCGCGATGGTAGCGAACTTGTTGGCCTGTGCGTAGATGGCGTTGGTCGTCTCCTTGCTTGCGACGGCGGTCTTCTCGAGGATGGCCACCTGCTTCTTGGTGACGGGAGCGGTCTTCTTGCTGACGACCACTACATGGGTGCCGTACTGGGTCTTGATGACCATGGGCTGGTTCACGGGAGCCGTGATGACGCTCTCGAAGCCGGGGATCATGTAGGTCTGGGTCATCCAGCCGATGTTCCCGAGTTCGCCGTCGGCGGCGGAGTTCTGGTCTACCGAGAATTCAGCGACGAGGCTGGAGAAGTTGGCTCCCTTGCGCACTACGTTCGCGAGGCTGTCGGCGGTCTTGCCGGCGTTGGTACCCTGGAGAAGGATGTGTTTCACATATGCGGAGTCGGAGACGGGCTTGGTGTCCATCACGCGCACTGCATAGAAGGTTTCGCCGTCGGCGATGATGGGAGAGACGCTGCCCTTGCCTTCGAACACGAAGTCGTTGACTTCCTTGTTGATGCTGTTCAGTTCTCCCGCCTTGTACCAGTAGTTGGAGAGCTGGCGGTCGGAGTTCTTCAGGAGGAAGGTCTTGACATTGTCGGCATCGGCGAACTTGGCGTACGCCTCGGCAAACTGGTCGTTGGTGGCGGAGATGTCTTCTGCGGAAGGATTGACCTCAAATACTACATACTCTATGTCGCGGCTGGCCTGCTGCTCGAAGAAATCCGGATGCTCCTTGTAGTACTTCTTGATTTCGGCGGGAGTCACCTTGACTGTGCTGTCCTGGCCGAAAGGATAGGTCACATAGACATAATCCACGTTTGCGGTGGTGTTGTTCTGTGCGATTGCCTGCTTCTTCTCGAGAGCGTTCTGGAAGGTGCTGGCGTTGAAGATGGCACCGTACTTTGCATAGTACTGCTGGGTCTCGAGGGTGTTCTGCAGGTAGTTCCAGTAGAGCTGGAGACGGCCGCTTTCGTCGGAAGGGATCTGGGCGACGAAATCGCGGACACGGTCTGCGGAGAAGTTTCCGTTCTCATCGAGGAACGCGCCGTTGCTGGCGATCAGCGGGGAAGGATTGGCGCCGGTGGTGAGGTCTACGATCTCGGCCTTGCCGACGGTGATGCCGGCTGCCTTGGCATTCTTGGTGAACAGGTACTTGTCTACGAGTTCCTGCCAGGCGGCGTCGCGGATCTGCTGCTGTGTCTGCTCGTTCTGGACGCTCGTACCGGTGATTATTTCGTTGATCTGGGTAAACCTTTCGACATCCTCGAGGTAATCGGTATAGGGAACCGCCTTGCCTGCAATGCTGCCGACATCGTATTTGCTGGACATGGAGTGCAGGGCAGACTCAAGGGTGCTCGGGTCTATAATGAATGACAAGAGGGCCAGTGCGATGATAATGGAAATCACAAGCCCGAACTTAACGCGAATTTTTTCAAGAACCGCCATTTCAGTTTATATTTTTTAATTATTATTTCTTATTAAGCCTGCAAAGGTAGTAATTTTATCTTAACTTTTTGAGTAAAGGGCCTATAAAATTAACGGAATCAATCACCACCACCGAACTGTCCCTCACCGTATAACCATAGCCGTTGAATGGTTCGAGCAGGATGGCGTTGCGTGCGTGATCGTCGGAACGCATGCCATAGCCCTGCAGGAATCCCTGCGGAGAATACATCTTCACATAGCAGTCGGTGTATATCTCGTTCTTGGCCTGATTCCAGTAAATGGTGTCTGTTTCCATGGTCTCCTGCTTGAGGACGTTGTGGATTACCACGTTGCCGAAGGCCTCCCAGATTTCTTCCGGAGCCGGACGCCCGGGGCCTTTCTTGAGGGTGATGTGCCGGCCGTCGTCCGAAACTATGACCGTTTCCAGCAGGCCTTCGTCGGAATAGCCGAAGATGGCTATGCCCTTGGGAAAGGATTCGTAGGCGATGGTGTCCTTGTCGTAGCGTTCCATCACCGACGCCTCCACCCTCATCATCACAAGGCCGTTGCGCGTCTGCACGGCGAACATGTCCTCGACCGTCTGCATCGGGGTGTCGGCGAGGTTCAGGGCCTCCGCCTGGGCCATTTTGCTCTTGCAGGAAACAACGAGGATAGCCGACGCAATTACGACGGCTATCCCACGAATGAATATCCTCAACCTTTCAGGTATCACTTAATTACTTCCTGGTACGGACGGTGGTGGAGGCGCTCATGCCGTTGCAGACCACTCTGTACGCCTGACCGTCAGTAACATTGTACATGAAGGCCTCTGCGGTTTCGGGGAAATAGATGCTGTAGGAACCGATGGCCCTGTTGGCGTCCTCGGTGAGTGAGGCGTCCGCAGCCTTCGCCTTGTTGAGGAAGTCTACGGCTACCCAGTAGTGGGCGCGTTTCTCGATTTCATCGCCTCCGCAGGAGGTTGCCCCCCAGATCTGGCCCATAAGGAAATAGGCCTTTCCGGCCATGCCGGCATCGAGGGAAACGGCATTGTTTGCATAGTTGTAAGCCTTTGCAAGACGGCCGTTCTTGAAGCAGAACGCAGCAGCCTCGAAACTGTAGTTGGCGTCGGTGGCGGCATCCGATGTTTCGTATGCGATGGCCTCTTCGATATACTTGAGGGCCTCGTCGATGTTGTTCCTGGATGCGTTGAGCCTGTAAAGGTAGTATGCCGAATTGTAGGAAGGATCCAGCTTGTACATGGAGGTCACCGCGTTCAGGAAGAGGTCGTTGTCCTGGCAGTCCTCGGTGATGCTGAGCATCTTGACGATGTTGGTAACGAGGGAGAGGTCGTCCGAGCCGGTCTCGTAGCGGGGAGTGAACAGGGCGATGAGGTCGTTGCACTCGGCCACCTTGCTGGTGATGAAGAGGCTCTCGAGGTCGGTCTTCACCTTCTGGTTCTGCTCTGCCACGGCCGGAGTATTGGCGGGAGCCTTGTCGAGAAACTCTACATTCCTCTCATAAGTATTGATGACGTCCTCTGCGGAAAGCAGCCCCTTCTTGTAAAGTTCGATGGCGACGTTCATGTCCTGGATGAAGAGGCTCGTCCTGGTATTCACGCCGTTGCGGGAAATGACGTCGTTGAGACCGTCGAACAGGGCCTTGTCATCCCCGGTGATGTAGTTGACAATGTCGACACCCTTGTTGTTGAGGGCGGATACGGAATATTTGGGGAAGAACTTGGCGCGCTCCTCGTGAAGGGTCATCAGGGAGTCGATGAGGGACTCGCGATAGGTGGCGTTGTTCCTGTTCTTGTTGATGAGTTTACGCATGAGTTCCGTGCCGTTGGTCAGCATGGTCTGCCTTACCCCGTGGGGGCAGGTGGCATAGGCCTTGCGCCAGTTGACGGTAGCGTTGTCGTAATCTTTCGCCTTGTAGGAATCGTCATAGAAAGAGAGGTACTTGATGCAATTTGCACTGTCCGCACCCCATTTTCCCTGTGCCGATGCCCTGAAACCTGCAAAGACCAACACTGTGGTCATCAATGCTACAACAATCTTTTTCATATCTGCAATGTTTTCGTTATTATTCATATCTGTATTTCCTGAACCATATGTCGTGGAGGTTCAGCCCCACGCCTATCTTTACATAGCGTTCGCGGACCAGGCTGCCTGCCGTCGTACCCCTCTGCCCGAGATCCAGCGTTACGGATATTCCGTTGTGCAGGAAAGTCTCCTTGACAGGAAGGGTTGCTCCTAAAGTGATGCCGAAAGAGTTGATTTCGCTGCCTCCGACTTTGTAATATTCGTTATTGTAGTATGCTCCGGCCCTGTAGGATATGCGTTTCATGTAGTAGCGGACGTTATATCTGTCCGGAGTATATTCGATGCCTGCGCGGATGCTCTGACGGGCAGTGGCGCTGAACGGAGTCTTGCTGGTCGTGTTGGCGAAACCGTTCGCCTTGTCGATGCCGGTGCCGCTCCAGTCGGAGAAGGTATAGTCTATTTCGGCGCGGAAGCGGTCTTCCATGTTGAGGGAGACGCCCAGCCCGATTTCGGAGGCGAGCCGCACTACGGCGGAGCCGTTCCCGAGAGTGTCGGTATAGGCTGTCACGTCCACCGTTTCGGCGGATCCCACGGACTGGTGCTTGTATTCCACCGTGCCGTTCAGGTCGGCCCCGAGGGTGTAGGTCGCGCCTATCCCGAGTTTGGCCTTGGTGCCGAGTTTCTGCTCATACTGCGCGCCGAACTTGCCGGTGAAGGCGTGCAGGTTGAGTTTGTACTCGTCCTGTGCCGTGTTGAATCCGCTGTTCGTGAAGGTCTCCGTGAAATACTTGCCGTAGTTGCCGAAGATGTAGTCCGCCTCGGCTCCGACGGAGAGTTTCTTCCAGAAGGTATATCCCAGGGCGCCGTAAAGCTTGTACATGCTTCCCTGGCCGTAATCGTAATAACGGATATTGCCGGTCGTGGCGAGCACGGAAGGGTCGGTTTCCAGGGCGGAATAGGAATATCCTCCCGAACTGTAGGGGGATATGCCCACCATCATCGCCATGCTTTTCCAGATGGGGAAGGACATGGTCATGCTGCTGATGTTGCTGATGTTCCTGGCGGATTTCATCGAGCCCTGGCTGTAGAGGGTGTTGGAGTTGGATACGGTGAAATCCAGCATGAAGGACAGGGTGTCCCTCGCCGTGACGGCGGCCGGATTGAGGGAATTCAGATAACGCACGTTTCTGGAAGCGATGCCCACTCCGGCCATGCTGCGGTTGTAGGCCGACCCCTGCTGGGAGAGGTCTCCTATTCCGAAGATGGAGTATGGAGTGTAGGACAGGAACTCGCCGGACTGGGCATGGGCGCCCGCCCCTGCCAGCATCAGAAGCACCGGAAGAACTGCACTATTGAATATTCTTTTCAACATAATCGTCTGTTATCAGCGCCAAGCCCATCTGGACCAGATTGCTCACGATGAAGAGCGACTGCTTCATGCGCTTGGCAAAATAGGTGGCATCTCCGCCGGTGAATACCACCACGTGCCCCGGATGCCGGCGGATATAACCTTCAATTTCAAACATTATGCCCGAAACGACTCCGGACTCTATGGAAGTTTCCAAAGAGTTGCCTTCGCGGGGGATGCGGGCGGGGATGTTCATCAGCGGCAGAGACTTGGAATAACGGCTCAGGGCCTTGAAGCGGGTGAGTAATCCGGGGGAGACATTTCCGCCGCGGTACTGCCCGTCTTCGGAGGTCAGGTCGATGGTGAGGGTCGTTCCGAAATCGAATACCACGCAGGGCTTGCCCTTGAAAAGATAGCGGACCGCGAGCAGCGAGGCGGCTCTGTCGTAGGACAGATAGTCCGGAAGGTCGTAGCGCTGCAGGATGTCGGGATGGGCGCTGTCGAGTATCATCAGATGCCTGCATTCCACGCGGAGAATCTCCTCTTCGGCAGGGGTGACCGGCTTCGCGGATACCACGGCCATGACCTCCGGTTTCTCTTTTTCGGTAAGGGAGAGGATGAACTCCATCACCTTCTCTCCCTGGTAACGGAAAGCCTTGCCGAGAGTCATTCCCTCGGCCCATGCCGCTTTCAGCGCAGTATTTCCGACCTCTATCAGTAAGTTTGCCACTTCTCCTGTCAATAAAGCCTACAAAGATAAGAATTTATCCCAACTTATTCAAAAGTGACCACGCAGCTTGGAGTCCGTCGACTCCGTGGGCCACCAGTTTCAATTTCCTGTCGCTCTGCTTGAGCACGAACGGAGTGGTGCCGGACGACACGGTCGCGAGTATCTTCTCGAACACGTCCGACTTGAAGTAGGGGGAGTTCTCCAGAGAGATGAACCAGCAGATGCACATGCCGTTCTTGATTATGATCTTTTCGAAGCCCAGACGCGTTCCGAGGTTGCGTATCTTGACCACCGAGAAAAGGTTCTGGACTTCCCTGGGGATGCGGCCGAAGCGGTCGGTGAGATGCATCGCCAGACGGTCCAGGTCTTTCTCCGAATCCATGGAATCGAGCTGCTTGTAAATGCGGATTTTCTCGGCGGTAATGTCGATGTAATCGTCCGGGATGAGGGCTTCCTGGTCGGTTTCGATAGTGCAGTCCGAGATATATTTCTCCCTACCTCTATTAAGCTTCTGACCCGTTTCGATACCAAGTTCGTCCATAGCCTCGTTTATCACCTTCTGGAAGGTTTCGTATCCCATATCCATCATGAATCCGCTCTGCTCCGCACCGAGCAGGTTGCCGGCTCCGCGGATGTCGAGGTCCTGCATGGCGATGTTGAATCCGCTGCCGAGGTCGGAGAATTCCTCGATGGCGCGCAGACGCCTGCGGGCATCTTCGGTAACCGAAGCGAGGGGCGGTACTATGAGATAGCAGAAAGACTTGCGGTTGGAGCGTCCGACGCGTCCGCGCAGCTGGTGCAGGTCGCTCAGACCTATGTTCTGGGCCTGGTTTATGATGATGGTGTTTGCGTTGGGTATGTCCAGTCCGTTCTCGATGATGGTGGTGCAGAGGAGTATGTCGTAATCTCCCCGGATGAAGCCCAGCATCTTGTCTTCGAGCACCTTGGACTCCATCTGCCCGTGCGCCGTGCATATCCTGGCATCCGGCACGAGACGGTGGAGGATGATCTCTATGTGCGGCAGTTCTTCCACCCTGTTGTGCAGGAAGAACACCTGCCCGCCACGGTCCAGTTCGTAGTTTATAATGCTTTTCACCTCCTTCTCGTCGAAGAGGATTATCTCCGTCTGCACCGGGATGCGGTTGGGAGGAGGGGTGTTGATGATGCTGAGGTCGCGTGCGCCGAGAAGCGAGAACTGCAGGGTTCTGGGGATGGGGGTCGCCGTCAGGGTGAGAGTATCCACCGAGGTCTTGAACTGGCGGAGTTTTTCCTTGGCCGCGACGCCGAACTTCTGCTCCTCGTCTATTATCAGCAGGCCCAGGTCCTTGAATTCGAAGCCGTTGCCCAGTATCTTGTGGGTGCCGATTATGATGTCCGTCTTGCCTGCGGCGACCTTCTTCTTTATCTCGCCTATCTGCTTGGCGGTGCGCAGGCGGCTGACATAATCCACCGTGCAGGGGAAGTTCGCCAGACGGGCGGTAAAGGTGTTGTAGTGCTGCAGGGCGAGTATTGTGGTGGGGACGAGCACCGCCACCTGCTTGCCGTCGGTAACAGCCTTGAAGGCTGCGCGTATGGCTATCTCCGTCTTTCCGAAACCTACGTCTCCGCACACCAGCCTGTCCATGGGGCAGTCGTCCTCCATGTCCCGCTTGACGGCGATGGTGGCCGCCTCCTGGTCGGGCGTATCCTCGAACATGAACGAGGATTCAAGTTCGTCCTGAAGGTAGGTGTCCGGGGAGAAGGCGAATCCCTTGGTGGCCCTGCGCTTGGCGTAGAGTTGGATGAGATCCTTCGCTATGTCCTTCACCCTGCGCTTGGCGTTCGCCTTGAGGGTGGCCCAGGTCTTCGACCCCAACTTGTTGATTTTCGGAGCCTCGCCTTCGGAAGAACGGAAGAGGGAGAGTTTGTTGAGGGCGTGTACCGACACGAACACCACGTCTCCGTCCTTGTAGGTGATCTTCACCACCTCGCGGACGCGCCCCTTGTCGTCGAACATGCGCACCAGACCGCCGAACACGCCTATTCCGTAGTCGATGTGCACTACGTAATCCCCTATGTTGAAGGAGTTCAGGTCGTTGATGGTGAGTTGCTCGCTCTTTTCCACGCTGCGCCTGATGCTCACGCGGTGGAAGCGGTCGAATATCTCGTGGTCGGTGTAGCAGGCGACTTTGGAATCTTCGTCGACGAATCCCTCGTGGATATTCTTGCCTTCCACGAAGTCCGGCAATATGCCCCCCTCGCTCGAGATGATGGACTTTATCCTGTTCAGCTGGGAACTCTTCTCTCCATATATATATACCTTGTATCCGCCTTCCTTCTTGCGGCGGATGTCGTCTTCGAGCAGGTCGAAATTCTTGTTGAAGCGGGGCTGGGGGGATATGTGGTATTTTTCGGGGGATGCGGCCTTGACTCCCAGGGGAATCTGCAGGAACACCCTGCGGAAATTTTCCGTGAGGCCGAAGAAACTCTTTTCCCTGTAGACGTCCGACGAGTCCAGCCAGACTGTGGATGTCCCGGGAATTATCTCAAGCAGATTGCGGCCCTGCTCCGATATTTCCGAGAGTGCACCGCCTATTATGTCCGCAGCATCCCTTTCTCCCTTGGAAATCTGGGTATTGCAGTCGAATATGCTGATGCTTTCCACTTCGTTTCCCCAGAATGATATGCGGTAGGGCTCGTTTTCGGCGTAGGAGAAAATATCTATCAGGGAACCTCTTACCGCGAACTGGCCTGGAGCGGAAACGAAGTCGCAGCGCTCGAATCCCATATTCGCCAGCGTGCCTATTATGGTGTCGAAGGATATCTCCTGCCCTTTGACTATGGCGAGGATATCCTTTTCTTTTCCGCTTCCGACGGGTATATTCTCTTCCAGGGCCTCAGGACAGCAGACTACGAAAATCTGCTCTCCCTTGTTCTTGAGCACAGCCGATATGGCGGCCGTCCTCTGCACGCTTATGGAGGATCTGTAGTTGCTTCGCTCCAGTCCTTTTCCGCTCGGGGGAAGGAGGAACACCCTGTCTCCCTTGGTCAGCTGATAAAGGTCCGACGTGCAGTATTCGGCGCTTTCCTTGTCCGGAAGTATTACAAGGTTTATTCCTTCCGGAGCTTCACTGCTGAGCACGAACCAGCGCGCGGACAGGAAAAGTCCGCTGCAGTAAATGATGTTTTCTTTCTCCAGCCGGGTTTTCAACATTGAATATAAAAACTCAGTTCAAAAAATGTTGATAACTCTGTTTATATCTTCTTCATAAGTCGGTCACCCGTTTTTATAACAATCTTTCAAAAGGTTGAAAGCAGACTTATTAACAATATTTTTAAATATATTTTATTGTGAATCAGTTGGTTATGAAGTTATCAACTTTTTAACAACCCAAACAACAAAATAACTTTTAAAAATAAAAAGAACTATATTTGTATTTGGAATTAAAAACTGATGCCGATGTCCGATTTCAACCCCCGCGATACAAACGAAGGCAAAGATAAGGAATTAGATGGAATTATCCGCCCGACAGAGCTGGAAGATTTTACGGGACAGAGCGAAATCGTGTCCAACCTGAGGGTCTATATCAAGGCCGCGAAGCTTCGCGGAGAAACTCTGGATCATACCCTTTTCCACGGTCCTCCCGGTCTGGGAAAGACTACGCTCGCTCATATCATCGCGAACGAGATGGGGGTGAACATGAAGATCACCTCGGGCCCAGTGCTCGACCGGCCGGGCGATCTTGCCGGCCTGCTGACTTCGCTGGAGCCGGGCGACGTGCTGTTTATCGATGAGATTCATCGTCTTTCTCCGGAGGTGGAGGAGTATCTCTACTCCGCCATGGAGGATTTCGTCATAGATATAATGATAGACAAGGGGCCGGGCGCGCGTTCCGTACGTATCTCCCTGAATCCTTTTACTTTAGTGGGCGCTACCACCCGCAGCGGTCTGCTTACCGCTCCTCTGCGTGCCAGGTTCGGGATCACCTGTCCCATGGAATACTACGACACTGCGGATCTGGTGAAGATAGTGCGTCGCAGCGCGCGCATCCTGAAGGTGGAAATCGAGGATTCGGCGGCGAAGGAGATAGCCATGCGCAGCCGCGGAACGCCGCGTATCTGCAACAGCCTGCTGCGCCGCGTGAGGGATTTCGCCCAGGTGGAAGGCAGCGGGGTGATAGACCTCGGGATTGCCAGGTACGCCCTGGACAAACTCCATATCGACACCCTCGGACTGGATTCCATCGACAACAAGATACTCCGCACGATGATAGAGAAGTTCAAGGGCGGGCCTGTTGGGGCGAATACGCTTGCCACGGCCATCAGTGAAGACCAGGGTACCTACGAAGAGGTGTACGAGCCTTTTCTCATCAAGGAGGGATTCATACTGCGTACCCAGCGCGGACGCATCGCGACGGACCTTGCATACAGGCATTTGGGCGTAAAGAAGGGTGGAGAGGACGAGAATACTCTCTTCTGAACTTGCTCTTCTCGCTAAAAATGAGTAAAATTGCAGACTTTTTAATAACCGAACATAAAATGGCAGATAAACTTATCTCTAAGATTCCTGACGGTCCGCTGTCCGAGAAATGGACTAAGCGCAAATCGGAAATTCATCTGGTCAGTCCCAACAACAAGCGTAAACTCGAGATCATCGTGGTCGGTACCGGTCTCGGCGGCGCATCTGCAGCTGCTTCTCTAGGCGAACTCGGCTACAATGTCAAGGTTTTCTGCATCAGCGATTCTCCCCGTCGCGCACACTCCATCGCGGCACAGGGCGGTATCAATGCAGCCAAGAACTACCAGAACGACAACGACTCCGTCTACAGGCTTTTCTACGACACTATCAAAGGCGGCGACTATCGTGCCCGCGAGGCGAACGTATACCGCCTTGCAGAGGTGAGTGCTGCCATCATCGACCAGTGCGTCGCCCAGGGTATTCCCTTCGCACGCGAATACGGCGGATATCTTGCCAACCGTTCCTTCGGCGGCGTTCAGGTGAGCCGTACCTTCTATGCCCGCGGTCAAACCGGACAGCAGCTCCTTCTCGGTGCCTATGCATCTCTGAACAAGGAGATTGCGGCAGGTACCGTAAAGAGCTATCCCCGTCACGAGATGCTCGACCTCGTCGTCATCAACGGTGAGGCCAAGGGTATCATCGCCCGCAACCTGGTCACCGGCCAGCTGGAGCGCTTCGGAGCCCATGCGGTCGTCATCGCTACAGGCGGTTATGGAAATACCTATTTCCTCTCCACCAACGCCATGAACAGCAACGGCTCCGCTGCCATGCAGTGCTACCGCAAGGGAGCTTACTTTGCCAATCCCTGTTTCGCGCAGATTCACCCTACCTGCATCCCTGTGCACGGCGACCAGCAGTGCAAGCTTACCCTTATGAGCGAGTCGCTGCGTAACGACGGACGCATCTGGGTTCCCAAGAAACTCGAGGATGTGGAGAAACTTCGCAAGCACGAGATAAAGGCTTCGCAGATTCCCGAAGAGGACCGCGACTACTATCTCGAGCGCCGTTATCCCGCATTCGGCAACCTGGTTCCCCGCGACGTCGCTTCGCGTGCTGCCAAGGAGCGTTGCGATGCCGGTTTCGGCGTGAACGAGACGGGTAAGGCCGTATTCCTCGACTTCTCCGACGCCATCCGCCGTCTTGGCCACCAGAAGGTCGCCGAGCGCTACGGAAATCTCTTCGAGATGTACGAGAAGATCACCGCTTCTTCCCCTTGGGAGGAGCCTATGATGATATATCCCGCCATCCACTACACTATGGGCGGTATCTGGGTTGACTACGATCTGCAGACTACTATCCCCGGCCTGTACGCGATAGGTGAGGCCAACTTCTCGGATCACGGTGGAAACCGCCTCGGCGCATCCGCCCTCATGCAGGGTCTGGCCGACGGTTACTTCGTCATCCCCGTCACCATCGGCGATTATCTCTCGCACAAGTTCGCGGAGCCCAAGACCGATATCAATGCTCCTGAATTTGCCGTCGCGGAGAAGGCCGTCCAGGCCCGCATCGACCGTCTGTTCTCCATCAAGGGAACGGAGACCGTGGATTCCCTGCACAAGGAACTCGGCCATATCATGTGGGAATATGTGGGTATGGCACGCGACGAGGAAGGTCTCAAGACCGCCATTGCCAAGATCAAGGAACTCCGCGAGCGCTTCTACAAGGATGTGAAGGTTCCCGGAACCCAGTTCGAGTTCAACCAGGAACTCGAGAAGGCTCTGCGTCTGGAAGATTTCTTCGATATCGGCGAGCTTATGGCATACGATGCCCTTAACCGCAGGGAGTCCTGCGGCGGACACTTCCGCATCGAAAGTCAGACGGAAGAAGGCGAGGCGAAGCGCGACGACGCCAACTTCATGTATGTAGCCGCGTGGGAGTACAAGGGAGACGGTGTTGAGCCCGAACTCCATAAGGAAGATCTCAAGTACGAGTTCATCGAGGTTAAGACGAGAAACTACAAAGACTAAGGACGAGTATGAATTTCAATGTTAAGATATGGCGTCAGCGTAACGCCAAGGCAAAAGGCCATTTCGAAACCTATCACATCGACGACATCGAGTCCGATGCGTCCTTCCTTGAGATGCTCGATATTCTCAACGAGAAGTTGATCCGTGAGGGTATAGATCCCGTTTCTTTCGATCACGACTGCCGCGAGGGTATCTGCGGCGCCTGCTCACTCTATATTGACGGCCGTGCACATGGTCCGGACGATCATGTCACCACCTGCCAGCTCTTCATGCGCCATTTCAAGGATGGTGCGACCATTACCGTAGAGCCCTGGAGGAGTTCCGCATTCCCTGTAATCAAGGACCTTGTGGTGGACCGCCGTGCATACGACAAGATTCTCCAGGCTGGTGGTTTTATTTCTGTCCGCACCGGTGCCGCCCAGGATGCCAATAATATCCTCATCGGTCACGATACCGCGGAGGAGAGTATGGACGCTGCCGCCTGCATCGGTTGCGGTGCCTGCGTCGCTACTTGCAAGAACGGCTCCGCGATGCTGTTCGTAGCAGCCCGCGTAAGTTCTCTCGCCCTGCTTCCTCAGGGTAAGGTCGAGGCTGCCAAGCGCGCCCGTGCCATGGTTGCGAAAATGGACGAACTCGGATTCGGTAACTGCACCAATACCCGCGCCTGCGAGCTTGAATGCCCTAAGGGCATATCGGTGGCTCACATAGCAAGGCTTAACCGCGAATTCCTGAAGGCTAAGTTCTCAGAATAGGAAGTTATTGAAAGGATAACGTCCTGCATGTATCTCCGCCACCATCTTGTAGATGTCGTGGCGGAGTTTTTCCAATCCCGTCCTGTTGATTGCCGAGATGAATATGCAGGGAGTTTTTTCCTGTGCTATCCAGCTGTTTTTCAGCTCGTCCAGAGTGCGGTTGAGTTTGGTCCTGGGTTCCAGTGAGAACTCGTCGTATTCTTCATAGTGGTATGCGTCTATCTTGTTGAATACTACGTATACCGGCTTGTTTCCGGCTCCTATTTCCTGCAGGGTTTTCTCCACCACCTGCATCTGTTCTTCGAAATCGGGATGGGATATATCTACCACGTGCACGAGTATATCGGCTTCGCGAACCTCGTCCAGGGTGCTTTTGAAAGCTTCTATCAGCTGGGTGGGGAGTTTGCGTATGAATCCTACCGTATCGCTGAGCAGGAAGGGGACGTTTTCTATGACTACTTTCCTTACCGTGGTGTCGAGGGTTGCGAAGAGTTTGTTCTCCGCGAATACATCTGATTTTGCAAGCAGATTCATGAGTGTGCTCTTGCCTACGTTCGTATAGCCTACAAGGGCCAGACGCACGAGTTTCCCGCGGTTTCCGCGCTGTGTGGCCATCTGCCTGTCTATCTTGCTCAGTTCTTCTTTTAGACGGCTTATACGCTGTTTTACGATACGGCGGTCCACCTCTATCTGGGTTTCGCCCATACCGCCTCTGGTACCGACGCCACCACGTTGTCTTTCGAGGTGGGTCCACATGCCGGCGAGCCTCGGCAGCATGTAGTTCAGGTGGGCGATTTCCACCTGCGTCTTGGCATATGCCGTCTGTGCGCGCTGGGTGAATATTTCGAGTATCAGACTGGTGCGGTCTATTACTTTCGCGGATTTTATAACCTTCTCTATATTGCGCTGCTGCATTCCGGTGAGTTCATCGTCGAAGATGCAGTAAGAGATATCGTTTTCTTCGCAATACTGCTGTATTTCAGCGAGTTTACCGCTCCTAATATAAGTCGATTTCTCGGGTTTGTCCACTCTTTGAACAAACTTCCTGTCTCCTTTTGCGCCGGCCGTTTCCGCCAGGAATTCCAATTCTTCCAGATATTCCATTATCTTGGATTCATCGTCGTTCTGGCGTATGATTCCTACGAATACTGCCTTTTCTTCGGAGTGTTGTCTGGTTTCGAACATTCTTATTTAAAAAAGGCCATCCGGTTGGGGACGGCCTTGAAAATCATTAATCTGAAAATTACCTTAACTGGAAGATTACAGGGAAGGTATAGGTTACCTTAACTGCGCGGTCACGCTGCTTTCCGGGAGTCCATTTAGGAGAACTCTGGACAACGCGTACTGCTTCCTTGTCGAGAGCGGGGTCTACGCCACGCACGACTTTTACATTGGAAACCTTGCCGTCTGCACCTACTACGAACTGGAGAAGGACACGACCCTGAATACCATTTTCCTTTGCGATTTCAGGATACTGGAGACGCTCGTTAACCCATTTGGAGAATGCATTGGCATCGCCGCCCATAAATCCGGGTTTCTGTTCCACCAACTGGAAGGGAATGGCCTCTTCTTCGATAACCTCTTCTTCAACCTGCTCGACGTATTCCCTGATTTCTACACCAAGGTTTGCATCGTCCTCAAGGTTGAGGATGGTATCTTCTACCAGGAGGTCGTCATCGACGATGTCGATATTGTCGGAAAGGACGGGGATCTGAGGAGTTTCCGGCGGCGGAGGAGGGGTTTCCTGAGTGATAGGAATCAATTCTTCCTCTTCGACTGCAACTACTTCAGCTTCGAGTACCTTTGTCTGTTTGTCCTTTGAGCTATACTCGAATGCACCATAGACAACGAGCAGCGCAACGACGAAACCGATCTCCGTGAAGAGCAATCTTTTGTTCCCCAGGCTGGCTTTTTCTGATTTCTTGACTTCCATATTTCTTATATCTTATAGTCTATACTGAATTTCAAAGGTATGAATAATAAATTTGATTTCCAATTTTTTTGCATTTCTCTCTGCTTGCTTTTAACTTTGCAAGCGAAAACTATGCCATTATGATTCGTTATTATTCCGAAGATATCAACTTTGAATTCAAAGGCAAACTCCTCAATAACAGGTGGATCAAGTTCGTCGCCGAGAGCGAGGTGCGTAGAGTTGGGGATATCAACATTATCTTCTGTTCCGACAATTATATTCTGGATGTGAACATGAAGTACCTCCAGCACGACTATTTCACCGATATAATCACCTTCGATTATTGCGAGGACGATATTCTTTCAGGCGACCTGTTCATTAGTATCGATTCGGTCAGAGATAATGCCTCGTTCTACGGAACTGAGTTTACCGAAGAGTTGAACAGGGTGATCGTTCATGGAGTTCTTCACCTCATCGGCTATGACGATCACTCCGATTCGGAAAAGAAGATCATGCGTTCCAAGGAAGATTATTATCTGTCTCAGCGTCCGACTGTCTGCGGAGTAGCCAAATAATGGAGAAGTCTTACGATATCATCGTCATCGGTGGCGGACACGCCGGCTGCGAGGCTGCCATGGCGGCTGCAAACCTTGGCCGTTCAGTCCTCCTTATCTCCATGGATATGCTGGGATTTGCGAAAATGAGCTGCAATCCAGCCATAGGAGGTATAGCTAAAGGTCAGATAGTCAAGGAAATAGATGCTTTGGGCGGCTATACCGGGATTGTGACAGATGCTACCACACTGCAGTTTCGCATGCTCAATAAGAGCAAGGGACCGGCGATGTGGAGCCCTCGTGCGCAGTGCGATAAAATCCAATTTTCCCTTACCTGGCGCAAAATTCTCGAAAGTTGCTGTAAATTAGATATTTACGAGGATTTGGCTGTGTCTTTTCTCTTTGAGAATTCAAAAATATGCGGAGTTCGGACAAATACAGGGGCAATTTTCAAGTGTCAGGCGCTTATTCTGACTGCCGGGACCTTCCTGGGAGGAAAGATTTTTATAGGACGCAATGTTTTTGCCGGGGGCCGTATAGGCGAGAAACCTTCGACCGGTCTGACGGAACAACTTGCCGAAAGGGGAGTCAATACCGGAAGGATGAAAACGGGAACTCCTCCGAGAATAGATATTTCATCCGTCGATGTTTCCCGTCTCGCCGTCCAGTTCGGAGATGAAAATCCAGACCGCTTCTCATTTCTTCCTGTTTTGTCTTCTGTCCAGAAGGAAGGCAGACAGATGAATTGTTATATTCTTCACACGAACGAAAGAGTCCACGATGTTTTACGTTCCGGGTTTAAGGATTCTCCTTTGTTCACCGGAATCATTCACGGGAAAGGGCCCAGGTATTGCCCGAGTATCGAGGACAAGTTGAGGGTTTTTCCGGAGAACAATGCTCATCAGCTGTTTCTCGAACCTGAGGGACGATGGACAAATGAGTATTATCTCCAGGGTTTTTCTTCTTCTCTTCCTCTGGACATTCAGATTGATGCCCTTCATTGTATAGAGGGTCTGGAGAATGTCAGGATTTTCCGTCCGGCTTATGCTGTGGAATATGATTATTTCGACCCGTCACAGTTGAATCCTACGCTGGAGTCCAGACTCGTCGAAAACCTTTTCCTGG
>ONFK01000045.1 GCA_900317065.1 uncultured Bacteroidales bacterium | reverse complement strand
TCTACCAGGTGAGCGACGCTGCTGAAGTCGAATCCAAATTCAATGTCGTTCGGCCACCACGCGCCCTGCATGGGGTGGTCTCCTCCCTGATGATCGGCAATCCTCACCTGCATCTTGTGCTGTGGCACCTGATCCGAAGGGTTTGCCGACACTCCGAGCTGGAACGAAAGGTCGTTGCGGGAATCACATTCTACACCAACCCTGAATACGATTTTAGGCTCCTGGTAGTAAGGCTCCACACTGGTCACATAGTCCGACATCCTGGTCGCCTTGGTATAGTTGAAGAAAAACCAATAAGGCAGATAGAAGCGGCCGTTGTCGTGCGCATAGGAACCCCATGTATTAACCACGATGAAAGCGCCCTTCGCAATCTCTCCCGACGGAGTGGTGAATTCCACCAGATCGTCGTATCCGGCAATGGTGAGGGCATGGCCTCCGTCCGTTCCAAGTTTTGTCTGGATGCATTTGTATCCTGTTTCAGAAGGCCCGGCATAAGCCTTGTCCATGCTCCAGTCGCCTGCATATGTGGAAAAAACCACAACGCCTCCGGCACTCCCTTCGACTCCACGGTTGTAAAGGAACTGCTTTACGGCAGCAAGGTCCTCCCACTTTTCCAGGGGTATCATCTCGAAGGATTTAGCCTTGTAATGGATGGCCGTAAGGTATTTGTCGTAGCCGGTGGCCCATTTGAAAGAAGTGGCGCCGGACACCGGCCAGTCTTCTTCTGTAATGACCCCGTTGGCCGTCGCAAGCCCAAGGCCGTCCCAGCCGAAGGAGCCGTTGTCCTGGCCCTCGTTTACGAAGTTGTAGGTATACTGATATGAGAACCTGTTTGCGGCAGAAGCAGATGCATCCCTGTCGAGCAGGCGGTTCATCTCGTAGGTGTACATGTATCCTATCGCAGAGGCCTGGGCGCAGGAACCGCCTTTCTGGTCTATCAGCGGAGGAAAATATTTGTTGAGGGAGTTGTCGACGCTGGAAGGCAGTTCCGATGTTACGGCCATGGGCGCCTTCTTGACGACAGGCACCTGCGCACGCATAGCGAACGGCACAAAAACAGTGCAGACAATTAGCAGTTTCTTCATTCTGACAGCCTTTTCTGAGTCTTGAGATTCTCGCTTTTTAAAACCTCCGGCATATCCTGCTCATTCTCTATCATCTGCTTCAGGACAGCCACGATATGACCGCGCACGGGAGCACAATCAAACCACCCGAGCGTCTCCATGGCGACCTGGCGGACATTGACATCCAGAGCGGTATCTCCTGCATTGGCAAGCAGCACAGGCACAGCCTTGAGATAGCGGTAATTTCGGAAACTGCGCATAGCGTAGATGCGCTGCATGCCGGGGAGGGCAGAATCTGCAGCCTTTGCCAGTTCTTCGTCCAGATGCACGTGCCCGCGCATCATCGTTAGGGCATCGTCTGCATCCCAGTTGACTCGGGCCAGATCCTGGTTATACTTCATCAACTTCTCCATGGCGCGCACCAGAGAGCTGTCCCTGCCGGCATCGCCACGGGCGGATGCGAAACGGCAGGCCTGGCGGACTACCAGTTCAAAAGGATCGTTCACTGCCGTGAGAATCGCTTCTTCGGCCTCGTCGCCGGCAGTTCTGCGGAGCACATCGAAAGCACTGATGCGCACGACCCATGAAGGATCTTCCTTGAGGAGTTCCAAAGCCTTGCCGGCATCGGCCAGATGCAGGATGGCCGCAGCCCTGTCGTTCGGATATTCCGACCTAAGGTACTTATTCCAAGTCCTGGCATCGTGACGGTGGCTGACAAGGTCCTTCTCCAGCCTTGCAGCACGCTTGGATTCCGCCTTGTCGTGCGGGCTGAAGCGGAAGGTAGGATCTCCTATGATGTGGCTCTCGAGGAAGGTGAACTCCTGCTGCCAGAATCCTATCCTGAGGCCTTCGGAGAGATAGCCAAGCAGCTTGTCCTCCCACTTGTCCTGCAGGGCGTTCACGGTATTGCCCTGGACTGCGACGCATTTCCCCGGGCCGAAGACGTGAACCCCAGCCACATAGCCTTCCGGATTGTGGAAAGAGCCGTTGAAGCAGGCGTTAAGGATTACCACGCGGGGATTGCTGCGCACGTAGGCAAGCTCGTCCTGATAAATATTGGCGTTGCGCTGGATGAGCGAATCGTCTTTCGCAAAGGCGGCAAGGGAAGAGTCGCTGACAATCTCGCGGGACAGATGGAATACAGAATCCAGTGCTGCACGCTGGAACCTTTCATCTTCCTTGGTGCCTTTCCAGCGCAGATACTGCCTGGCGGTGACACGCTTGAGATTGTATAGGTTCTCGTCGATGCTACGGGCCTCGCCGCTCGGGCTGATATACTGGGTTTCAGGGGCACCGTGCTCGGTGAACTGGAACAGGTCGACATCGTCGCGCTGGAGTTCCGTGAAAAGGTTCCACTTCATTTCCTTCTCCTGATGGAAATTAAGGAAACGGTTGCCGGAAGCCTTTCGGAAGGCGTAAGGGAAGTATTCCTTGTACTGGATGGGACGCTGGCGCCAGATATTCATGTCCTCGGAATTATATCCGTTTCCATAGAAGAAAGCGAACTTGTCCAGAGGATTGGCCTCGCGATGTGCGGCGACAACCTTGCGCAGATAAGCGCGCATCAGTTCGTCCGAATCCATGCCAGCATCGGTCATGCACTGAGGCACCTTGATACGCCCTGAGTAGATGTCGCAGGAAATATGCACGTCACCCTTCTCGGTAAGGCGGTAATAGGATACGCCTTCATGGTCAGGGTCGCGGCTGATGAGTTCGAAATCCAGTCCGAAATCGTCGTAGTAGCGGTCGGACGCGACGCTGGACTCGAAAATCGGGAAGCGCTGCTCATTCATCTTGAATGCCGTGGTGAGCCACTGGGCCTCACGGATCATGGCTATGGGAATATCTCCTATGAACACGACCCCTTCGAGAGGATGGCGGCCGTCGGCAGCAAGGCTGCGAATGCGCTCACGCACCTGTTCGGGGGTCTGCCAGTCGGCAGAAAAGATGCGTGCGTCCAGGCCTTCCTGGCGAAGGACGTCGCGATAAGCGTCCACCTCGGAACTGCAGGCAGCGTATGTGCGGCTGTCGATGAAAATGCCGAAAACGTTCCTTGCCTGGGTTGCCACGCAAGTTGCGGCCAGAAGTATTATGGTCAGAATCTTTTTCATCGCAGATAAACATTTAAACGTCCTACTGTACGGGTAACTTCGTCCTGCAATTCAGGCTCGGCAGGATGATAATCGCGGAGCTCATCTACGATCCAGTCCCTGTTGTATGCAACGGTGTACCATCCCAGAGCCTCGGCTACCACCACGCGTATGTTCAGGGGTTCAGTCTCGTCCTTGACCAGTTTCACCAGCTCCGGTGCAAGCTCGGGATAAGGGTTGTTGCGCAGGATATGCAGCATGGAAGCACGCCCGCGCTTGTCGCTGCCATGCCTGGAGATCGCCTCTGCAGCATAATCCTTGAGCCCCACGGCGCTGACGAGGGCCTTTCTCCCGTCGTCCATGCCGGAATGAATGAAAGACTTGTCGGCAGCGTCGAATGCTTTAAGGAAGGTGCTGTCCGGGAAACATGCGGAGTTGTTGGTGATGTTGAAGGCGATGCGCTTGGCGTTTATATCTTCGAAATACGCCTTCAGCACGGCCGGGATGTCGTCGGGGTTGCCCACGCGGCATAGATAGTATGTAGCCTTGCGGCGGGTATACTCATAGGGATCTTCCAGCGCGGCGCGGAGTCCTTCGCGATAGCGGTCGATGTCGTCGTGCTTCAGCAGCGTGAGCGCATTCAGGCGTTCCATGAATCCTTCCCCGTTCTTCACGATTTCCAGAAGGTCGTCCCCAGGGGTGATGTAGGGGTCTTTCACCGTCAGTTTGGTCGGAGCGAAGTGGAAGGCCGGATCTCCTATGACGTGCGATTCAAGGATAGCTGTACGGCGGTGCCATTCACCTACTGTATATCCCTGTGTGAGGAGTCCGAGATAAGTGCTGGAGGCCTTGTCCTGCAGCACGTTCACGGTATTCCCGAGGCCTACGACAGCATTTCCGTCAGAGAAGATGTATCGCGAGGCGATATTGTCTTCTTCGCGGAAATCCCCGTTGTAGCATGCATCGAAGATATACATGCGGGCATTGGGCTTTGCCGCCCAGACGTCTTCCAGGACGATTCCGAGACGTATGTCCTGCAGAGAATCCGCTTTCATCACCTCGGGATCGAAGCTGTCGGCCACCCAGGTGGAATCGAGGCCGTAACGCTCCATCACAGAGGCCTTTGCTTCCGCGGGTGAGGAGCCGGAACGGACTTTGCGCCTCACGGCAAGGCGGGCCTGGAGTTTTGCAGCGGCATAATACTCATCGTCGTATGTCGCCGGCGGCGAATTCTGTATCCACTGGCGATCCGGGGTGCCGTGGCAATGGAAGAGGACCAGGTCGAGGTCGTCGCGCCGGCATTCCTTGAGCACCGCATCTTTCATGTAAGGGAACTGATAGAAAACATAGAACTTGGCTCCGTCTATGCTGTTGAAAGCTCCCGGCACCTGTTCCTGCAGGGTGACGGTCTCGTCCTTCCATGCTATCATGCTGTCGGAGAAGGAGCCCTCTCCGGTGTATGACATCACTTTGTCGAGTTCATTGTTTTCGCCGCGAAGGCGCACCAGTTTAGTAAGATATTTCGACAGTTCGGTGTAACGGTCCTGGAATTTGTCCGATGGATGGATGCGGCCGGAGAATATGTCGCAGGTGATTTCCTGAGGGGAGTCCGGGGCGAGTTCATAATAGAAAAAGCGGGTTTCCACGCTGTCTCGGCCGAAAGGACGGAAAACCAGGTCGAAGTCGTCGTAGAAACGATCGGACGGCACCGAAGAATCCCGCATGGGGAAAGCGAGTTCATCCATCTTGAACGCGGATGTCAGGTGCTGTGCCTTGCGGATCATCGGCACGGGGATTTCGCCCACGAATACACAGCCTTCAAGGGCGCGCGTATCGTGCCAGCGGCGCAGGGAATCACGGACTTCTTCGGGTGTTTCCCATTTGCCTGCAGCCACGAATGCATCATAACCATCGGCCCTTACAGATGCAGCGTAGGCCTCGAGTTGAGGCCTGCAATGTTCGTATGAATCCTTATCTGCCACTATGGCAAATCCTTGAGCGTACAACGCCACGCTGGAGAGCATCAGACTCAACAGTATCGTAATCTTCTTCATATATCAGAAAAATACATCGAAAGACAGGCCTGCGGCAATGCGGGCTCCGCCGGATGTCAAAGATTTTTTGCAAACGGCATCCAAACCAAGATTGAAACTGGCCTTGCGATGCCTCAGGCTCCATATTGCGGACAATTCCGCCTTTGCGTTGTCCGAAGTATAAAACTCTATGTCTTCCTTGTACAAGTTGATGGCTTGGGAATCGGTCTTGGAGCCACCGTACACATATTCCCCGCCAAGGCTCTTTCCGTAGCCTGCTCCGGCACGTATGAAAAGCGAGCCTGCTTTAAATTTGAAATTGTGCGCACCGAAGGCTTCTGCTTCGAGGCGTGTCCAATTGTAAGTGGAAGATGGTATGGAATAGGTATCATCTTCCATGGAGATTCCGGCCAGGGCTCCCACGCTCCAGTTGTACGACAGTTCGTCGAGGCCGAAAAGATGGTCGTATCCGACAGATGCCTCCAGGCGATTGTAGGAACTCATCATGTTCTGGGCGATTGTCACCCATTTCTGATTGAAAGCAGTCTTGTCGAGCTGCTGCACTTTCTCGATACCATCGGTAGTGCGATATAAAGCGCTTATGTCCAGCCTGTTGTCATGCTTTTCTCCCCACAGGACAAGAGCCGATGCATCGAGACGCATGGTCTCGGTGCGCCCTTTGCTTTCCGGCAGGGACTTCTTATGCTGCACCTCGGTGGAACCAGTTACGGCCTTGATCTGCGTACGTACGGTCAAGTCGCCCTCGAACGCATATTGCAATGCTCCGCCATAGAGGTATTTGTTGTAATAGTATTCCTTGAGGCCGTTATTACCGCCAACGTAAGAATTGTTTACCTCGCCGAGCCCGAGAGTACAGACCGTCTTCTGGTCTATCCTGTAGTTGTTGTTGGAAGGATAGGCCCTTTCGTAGTCATAGATGAACAAGCCGGAAAGGCCTATAACGTGATTGCCGCCAAATCTGAATGCAAACGAAGGGCGGAGATCTATGTCCATCACATATGTCTCGCAGCGGGGATCTTTCTGCTTGGCGCCCACCTTGTCGGTGTAATGCACTATCATACCGGCGGAAAGGTTATCCGAGAGTGGAGCGGAGGCCTTTACCTGCATTTCGTATTCCTGACGTATCCACCGGCTGGGATTGCTGTCGAGGATGTAGTAAGGCATATCGTCCGCCACCTCATAAAGATTGGTGTTGTAATTGCAACCGCTGTCGAAGATATTCCTGAATGCGAAATCTCCGATCAAGTTGATTCTTCCCACCGTCGCATTCCCCGAAGCGCCCGCAGCAACCGAGGTAGAAGCCGATGCCTGCTGGGCAGGACGGTATCCGCCGTCCAGCCGTGATGCGGTCACGCCTACCGTGCCGAAATATGGCAACGGGTCAAAACTGAAGGCAGCAGCATTGTCGGAAGAAGTCCAAAGCGAACGGTCTTCCATCTGCCCGAGTTCGACGGGAGTATAAACACCCTGTGCCAGGGCGGAATAACCGCCCAGGCACAGAGCTATGACGATAGGAACAATCTTATTCATATCCAATTACTTAGCCCAAGTATTCCAAGAAGGTACGCCTGCTCCGTTGCGACGGACCTGAGGTTTTGTGTTCTTCTCAAAATCGTTGGTAGAATTGTTGGTGTCCTGGTATACGACGGTTCCGTCCTCTCGGGTGTAAGCCACCTTGCGGGAGAAACTCTCTCCTGTATAGCTAGCGCCAAGGAACTTGAATCCTGCATCGATATCCGAAGGAAGGAACAGTCCACCTTCCTTGAGGCCGTCTTCCTCATTTGTACGCCACTGGACTGCGTCGAGGATGTCGGAACGGAGAATTTCGCGGGCATCGGTGTAGCCACCGTTGGTGCTGGCAATAAAGTTCTCGTTGACAAGAGCCTGGCTGGGCTTGAAGAGGACGATGGCATCGTCGCCGACAGAGACAAGCCACTGAGGCATGGCAAATCCGGTCTCGATTACGCGGTCCATGTTGATAGCCTTGTTGTCGGTAATGACAGTTCCGTTCCACAGGGTGGACTCACCAAGGATGGCCTCGAAATCGGCACCGGAGAGGTTGATGGAATTGCTTGTGCCAAGAGTTTCGGCAGTGTGGTCGGTTCCCCACTGGGCGATTACGATAGACTCGCCGGGCTTGATAGGATACTGGTTTCCTGTTCCGGGAATCTGCCATACAGTCTTTACGAACACGTATTTCTCCGGATTGGGGATATCATACTCGTAAATGGTGCTCCAGTCCCAGCTTGCATAGTTGTTGCTAAGAGTCGTGATGCAGAGGCCGTCGGCATAGACAGTCTCGGCGGAGTTGTTGTAGACCTCCCAGAACTGATCGCGGAAATAGGTATCGTATTCGCCTTCGCCGATCTTGCATCCGGTATAATAGATTTCCTTGAAGACAAGTCCGTAGCATCGACAGAAGCCTCAGTGCCGGTAAAAACATACTGGCGACCGTCCGTTACAACAACTGCATTTGCAGCCACGCTGTAAATGCCGGGAACAAGGCCGGAGAACTCTGCCTTGCCGTTCTCGGTGTTGGCGGTAACTGCCGTAGTGGTGGAATTGTTGGTAACTGTGATTACATAGGAATCGGGCTTGGCAATACCAGCCTCGACAGCGGATTCGTCGACCGAAACGGTGACGGTGACGGTTTTGGTGCCATTGTCCTTCTTGCAGGAAGAAATGGTCAGGGCAGCGACTGCGGCTGCGAGAATCAAAACAAATCTTTTCATAATAACTATTTATTTGATATTGACTTTCAGTTCGAATCCGAAGAACATGGGGATACCGAGTTCCCGGAAGGCCCCCGAGGTTTCATAGCGGTCGGAAGGGCGGAAGTTGAAAATATTGTTCACGTAGAACGATGCTGTCATGGCATCGCCTATCTCCTTCGTGAGATTCAGGTTGAAGAGGAAGTACGAGGAAGTGTTTTCCACCACCTCGCGGGTAGGGTCGGGGGTAACGAAAAGATATCCGAACTCGGGATCATTCTTCAGGGCGGGATCGAAATCGTAGACCTGGCCATCCTTGTAAGATATGTACTTGACGAACATGTCCGGATTGTTGAACGTATCCCATTCGCGGCAGTACCAGTCGGCCTGGGCGGTCAGAGTGACCACGAAACCGATCCTGGGTATATTGTGCGTGATCCGCAGTGTGCTTACAAGGTCTTCGTCGTGGGAAAGTTGCCGCTCGGGATTGTAAATACCTATGTGATGTTCGGGATTGCTCCCGTTGGTACGTGTCTGGAAGGAGTAGGAGGCGTTGGTGCTCGTGCTGTAACTCCAGGCGCCATTCAGGTAGAAAGAAGTCCTGATGGCATCGAAACGGCCGAAATCTATCTCATACTCCACGCCCCTGTTAGAAGCCTTGACATTGTTGTACGGCTTATAGATATTGAAGAAGAGCCCGTATTCGGTGCCTTGCTTGAGCGTAGGCTGGGAACCGGGATTTTCACTGGCAACCACATAAGGAGCAAGGCGGTACCAGATGAATGAAGGGATGTCCAGACCTAGCCTGTAGCCGTTTTTCATCAGCTCGTCAAAGGCCGTGACCGACACGTTGATGCGCTTTGCTATCGTAAAGTCCAGCCCTATTTCCGCCTTGCGGTTGCGGGCTATCTGCAGGTCGGGATTCTCGCTGCTGAACACGCTGGTCTTGGCCACCAGCAGCCGCTCTTCGGCAGGCAGTGTCTCGCTCATGCCGTTGTACAGGATATTGTCGAGGTAGGCGTAATTAGGATACAGATACATGGATGTGGGTGCTTTTGAAGCTATGCCCCAGCCACCGCGGACCGTCATCCATGGGAAGATGTCGAAGCTGGCGTTGATGCGGGGAGCCAGCGATGTCAGGCTGTTGACCAGGTCGTAACGGACTCCGGCGGTAACATTCAGTTCCCTCTCTCCTATACGCCAAAGCAGATTGTCTTCGGCATAGAAACCGAGCTGGTTGATGAAGGGGATATCATAGAACGGCCTTTTGCGGTATCCCGACGAAGCGTTATCGATATTCCTGTACGGTGGGAAATCATCGTCATAGACAGCCCCCTTGCCAAGGTTGCCGTCTGTCTTGAAATCGGTTCCCACCAGCAGTTTATCGGTAACATCACCCCAGGTCCTGGAGAAATCTGCATTCAGCTTTGCGAACACCCCGACCTCCTTGCCATAGATGCTATAGGTATAGAAGTAGTTGTACGGCAGCACGACGCCCTTCAGCATGCGGTCGGACGCGTTGGTGATTTCGTTGCCGTCGGCGTCGTAGACACGCTGCCCGGGGGTATTGGTATATATGACACCATCCTCCATGGCCGTCGAATACAGATTCAGGGCGTTGGTAGCGGTAGATTCGATGTGGGAGACCTTGTCGTTGTAACTTCCGGAAATCAGCCAGTTGACATTCTTCAGCAAGCCCTTGTTGACGAACGCATGCCCGTTGTGGTTGAAGGCGACTCCATAGGTGTTGCCCCAGCTCTGGTCGCGCCCGAAAGCATCGGGATTCAGCTTCGCGCGGTCGCGGGCGTAAGTCAAGGTTATGGAAGTATTGGCAGTGGAGCGTCCGCTTCCGTCGAGCATCACCGACCACAGGAACTTGGCATTCGCCCTGCGGTAACTGTCGAAATCGCGGATCAGGTCCTTGCGGTTGTATGCATAATCGCCGCTGACATTAAGGTCTCCGCCCTTGCCGGACAACTTGAACCCCTTGGCTGCGCTGGCCTGGTAGATATTGGGATTCGTCTTGAAGCGCAGGGTCAGCGGAGAGCGTCCTGCCTTCGACTTGACAAGGACTGCGCCGGATGTCATGTCGCCATACTCGACCGATGGTATGCCGCGGATGATTTCCACGGATTCTACATTGTCGGTCGACAGCCCGCGGACATCTATTCCGGTAGAGGCATAGCCCGATGTGGCTTCGTTCTTGGAGTTGCCGGAAATGGCCGTGGAGAGGAATTGCATGTTAGCATTGTTGGAGACGGGTGCGCCATCCACGAGTACCGCGGTTCCTAGGCTGGCCATGTTGGTGCCTGCCTTGTTCCGGACAGATATCGACTGGGCCTCATCGAGGGAGGGATTGCTTATCTGCACGCCGGGGAGCAGCGCCATGATGTCGCCAAGGGAACTGGTCTGCATGTGGTCCATCGCCTGGCGGGATATCTCGGATGCCGTGCTGTGGCCGCTATCGTTCCTTTTTGCGACTACGGTGACATTCTCGAGAGAGAAGGTAGTTTCCGTCATGCGGAAAAAGAATTCCGCGGATTTCAATGCTGACATGACCACAGTGGTGTCGATGGTCTCCATGCCGTAGAAAGAAATCTGTATCCTTGTCTTCCCGGCAGGGACCTTCGCGATACTGAAGTTTCCCTGGGCATCCGTCACTGCATACTGCCCGGAAGGCTGGATGACGACGGTTGCGAAATCGACAGGGTTTCCTTCCTGGTCAGTCACATTGCCCCTGATGGAGGAGGACTGTCCGGAGGACAGGACGGGAACAAGCAAAAAAATCCCTGTAATCAGATATCTGAACACCCTTGAAACCATAGTTACACTACCATTAATGTGCAAAAGCGGATTGTAAAGATATTGAAAAAAATGCCGTTTTTACACCTGCCCTAAGGCAAAATACCAACAAATAATGACTCCAAATATAGAAAAATCTGGAGTCATTATCAATTTATGCGTAAAAAATTACACCTCTGTCGCCCCCTCGAACTCGCGCAGGAAGCGCAGGTCGTTCTCGAAATAATGGCGAAGGTCGTTCACCTGCCACTTGAGCATGGCGATGCGCTCTATGCCCATTCCGAAGGCGAAGCCGCTGTACTTCTTCGAGTCGATGCCGGAGGCCTCGAGCACGTTGGGGTCCACCATTCCGCAGCCGAGGATCTCGAGCCAGCCCGTGCCTTTGCAGATGTTGCAGCCCTTTCCGTGGCAGATGTTGCAGCTCACGTCCACCTCCGCCGAAGGCTCGGTGAAGGGGAAGAACGAGGGACGCATGCGGATCTGCGCATCGGCTCCGAACATCTCGCGGGCGAAGAGCAGGATGGCCTGCTTGAGGTCGGCAAAAGTGACATTCTCATCGATATAGAGGCCTTCCACTTGATGGAAGATGCAGTGTGCGCGGGCGGAGATGGCTTCGTTGCGGAACACGCGCCCGGGGCAGATCACGCGGATCGGGAGGGGCATCTTCTCCATTGCGCGCACCTGCACGGAGGAGGTGTGGGTGCGGAGGAGCAGAGGGTTGAGATGGCCGGCGGAGACGAAGAAAGTGTCCTGCATGTCGCGGGCGGGGTGGTTCGGAGGGAAGTTGAGGGCCTCGAACACATGGTAGTCGTCCTCGATTTCGGGGCCTTCCGCCACATCGTATCCGAACTTGCGGAAGATGTCCACTATCTGCTGGCGCACGATGCTCACTGGATGGCGGCTGCCGAGTTCGAACTGCTCGCCCGGCAAGGATGTATCTTCTTTGGAAGCCTCTCCTTCGCCCGCCGACTGGATGCTGTCGCGAAGTTTCTCGATGGTGGCGATGGCGGCCTGCTTGAGTTCGTTCAGAGGACGTCCGAAGGCGCGCTTCTGGTCACCGTCGACACTGCGGAACTCCTCGAAGAGCGCCGTGATTTCACCTTTCTTTCCAAGGAAGCGCACGCGCGCTTCTTCCACTTCTTTCTCTGTCTTGCACTTGAGAGCGTTCAGCTCGCCAAGCACCTTTTCTATAGTTTCAATTGTCATAGTCTATTTCCTTCTTTCCCTTTTCGCTGCCCGGATGTCCCTGGACTTCTTCGCACGGGACGCGCCGCCCTTGAGATACTTCTTCCACTGGGCGTCGTCCAGTATCTTGCGGAACGCATCGTAGGTGGCATTCTCCCACTTGTCCGAAATCATCTGGTACAACTCGGCATTCTCCACGCGGTTTTCGGCAAGGGCCTTGGTTTCCTCGGACATCGCCGTGTAGTTGTGAACGAGGATGGAATCGACGTAGAAGGTCTGCCATACCTCCAGGTCCAGAGTTTCCTCGTAGTGAAGCACCAACTGCTCTATCCCCTCGCGCATCTTCTTCTCTTCCTGCTCGGGAGTAAGCGGCTGCTGCTGGGCCCTGGCGGCCAGCGGCATCAGCATGCCGATAAGAACGATAAGTATGTGCTTAGTTTTCATAACTTGCAAAAATAATCATTAAATTTGTAACAATGTAAATTTCAGTGTATGAAAGTTAAGACTATGTGCCTTGCGGCGCTGACTGCGCTGCTCGTTTCCGGGCTTCGCGGCGAGGCCTGCTCCAACGTGATCGTAACAAAGGGTGCCAGTGCCGACGGTTCCTGCATGGTTTCCTATGCTGCAGATTCCCACGTCCTTTACGGAGAACTGTACTTCCATCCCGCCGGCAAGTTCCGTGCCGGGGCCAAAGTGGATATCACGGAATGGGACACCTACAAGCCCCTCGGGCAGATTCACCAGATCGCCAGGACCTACCAGACGGTCGGCAACATGAACGAGAAGCAGCTGATAATCGGAGAGACCACCTGGGGAGGCCGCGAAGAGCAGGCCGATCCGGCCGGGATAATGGACTATGGTTCACTCATCTATATCACTTTGCAGAGAGCCGCGACCGCACGTGCCGCCATCGACACCATAGTGTCGCTCGCGAACCGCTACGGCTATCCCTCAGAGGGCGAGACCTTCTCCATCGCCGACAAGAACGAGGCCTGGGTGATGGACCTTGTGGGGAAAGGCGCCTCCGAGAAGGGGATAGTCTGGGTTGCGCGCCGGGTTCCGGACGGATACATCTGCGCACACGCCAACCAGGCCCGCATTACGAGATTCCCCCTGAACGATCCCGAAAACTGCATCTATGCACCGGACGTGATATCCTTCGCACGCGAGCAGGGATGGTTCTCCGGCGAGGATGCGGAATTCTCTTTCCGCGAGGCCTACAATCCTCTTGATTTCGGGGGTGCACGCGCATGCGACGCCCGCGCGTGGAGTGCGTTCAACATCCTCTGCGACGGAGTGTTCACCTATGAGGAGAACGGCGTGGAGGTATCCCGCCCCGCATCAGACTGGACGGAGTACGCCCTGGGGCACGACCTTTCCGGAGAGATGCCCCTGTTCGTGAAACCTTCCCGGAAGATTACCCCGAAGGATGTCGCTAACGTGATGCGCGACCATTTCGAAGGCACGCCCCTCGATATGACCCTGGACGCTGGCGCCGGCGGGAATGCCCTGCCTTACCGCTGGAGGCCGATGAGGTTCTCCTGGAACGGAAAGACCTATGTGAACGAGCGCGCCATCGCCACCCAGCAGACCGGCTTCTGGTTCGTGGCGCAGTCCCGCGGCTGGCTGCCCGACGAGGTGGGAGCGCTAGTATGGTTCGGCACCGACGATGCCGCAACATCCTATCTCACACCTATTTATGTCTCGACACGGGAAGTCCCGGAGTGCCTGCGCGTAGGCAACGGCGACATGCTCCACTATTCCGCGACCTCCCAGTTCTGGATTTCCAACAGGGTGGCCCAGGCATGCTACAAGATGTATAACGTCATGGCTCCTACCGTGCGCTGCGCGATCGACGCTTTCGAGCAGGAGCAGATGTTCTCCGCAGTGCCTGCATTCGATGAAAAAGTGGCCGGGCTGGTGTCCCGCGGACGCATTCGCAAAGCGCGCAGGCTGATGACACGATACACTGTTGAAACCGCTTCCAAGCAGTTTGCAGCCTGGGTTTCGCTGGAAGAGATGCTGCTTCTGAAGTACCTGGACGGCAATGTAAAGGCCCAGAACGAAGACGGCTCGTTCGTGCACAGCGAGTACCACGAAGGCACTCCTTCCGGAATTACGAATGTGCCGTATGTCGAAGCCTGGCGTCGCGCAGTCGCAGAAAGCGAGCACGGAAAAGTGTTGGAAGTTAGATAATAATTCGTATATTTGCAGTCCCGTTTGCCACAACGGCTGCGGGGTCGGTTCAACACAAGACCTTCCGGTGGGGTGGGTGAGTGGCTGAAACCAGCAGTTTGCTAAACTGCCGTACGGGTAACCGTACCACGAGTTCGAATCTCGTCCCCACCGCAAAAGAAAGAGAGCCTGCGTCAAGTTCACTTGAATGCAGGCTCTCTTCTTTTGCAAGCCCGCCGCAGGCGGCAGAGATGTCGGAGCGAAGCGACGAAATCTCGGTGGGGACCGTCAAGTGTTTATACTTGTAAGGTTGGGGCTGTAAACAGATAGCGGTTCTTCCGCACCTGCGCTTTGATTGCCGTCGGTGACCTCGAGATAGCGCGACCACCGGGAGCGGAATCTCGTCCCGCCGCAAAAAAAATGGCTTGCATGTGCTTGCAAGTCATTTTACATTAAAAATATCCCATAATTTATCCCAAAATTATTGTCTATTCTATATGAGCGATTAAATATCTCTATTAAACTCTATATAGCCTTACGTTTATATGAAGACACTGGATTTCCTCTGTCCCACTTGTCCAGCACCGGGACAGATGGGACAAATTGGGACACGACGAAACGTCAATTCGCAAATTGCGGCGCTTTAGCTGTAGTAGGATAAGTCAGAGATTAAAATTACCAATGTCATATGAAAGACCCTATTACCCCACACGAGTTCCGCTTTTTGGCGGTAATCATCCTATCCGGTCTATGCGCAAATCCGCGCTACTGTTATTCTCCCGAGCATCACGTTGCGGAGTCGGTGAATCTTCTCAATAGACTTCTCGCCACACTGGACAAGTCCGACGAGGTGAAATAACTCAAAGAATTAAAAGTTTACAACTCGTCGTTAGCCTTGTTTATATTTTGCTTCATAATAGATGGCTTAAAATAACTCATTCCAGTAAACCAACGATTTTTTCCACTAAGGGCACGCGCTTTAAAAATAAAGAGGTCAATACTCACATCGTTCCCTCCAATATAATACCTATGGCTTTCTTCAAGAATGTTATTCATACCATCACGCCCTCCTCCATATTTGGTATCCAGAGCATTTATGTAGCTTTTATATATATCAAAAGCTTCTGTGTAGCCCTCCTCACGAATGCTATTCTTAAACTCTATTTGATAAAAACGATAAGTGTTAAATTCTTTTACTGTATAGACATCACAATAATCCCAAAGCGTACCGCCAAAAGACAAATCGGTAAACTTAACGATATACCCGTCACTGCTCGGCTCCGTATTAAAATAGTTGCCTGACCTCATTACAATTCCTGATTTAATTGATGGCATCGAATAAGCTTTACCCAATTTTAATCCGAGAAATTTATCCTGGATATCCGGTTTCGGCGTTAAGGCATCAATTAACGTAGACACTCTTTTCGATGGTTTGGACCAATCTGTTATAATTAAGAGTATAAAGTTATATTCTTGATTCTTGGTTATACTGATGCCAATCATCGCTTCATTATCAATACAAGATAGATAATAATTAGGATCTTCTTCATTACGTTTTTCAAGATTATACTGTCTTGATAACGAGTCAACAAGGGAAGAATATTTTTCGTCGATTTCAGGCGCTTCGCCTTCATATACAAGGGTGAGGTTTGACAATACTGAATCACTGTCCATCCCGACAGTTATTTCAGGGCGATCTATTGATGGGTCAATCGGAACAAGTTTTATTTCACACTGATCAACAATTCCAAATACAGTGGCTATTTGTTGTAAACTATCCGGCAACGTCAACATCTCTTTATCCCGAGTTTCCTTGATTGAATACTTTATTCCAGCCGCTTTACTAACATGACTCTCTAATTCTTTTAGCGAATAAGATTCGCCAAAGATAAGTCCATATACCGACGTCTGAGCACTAACTATTAGTGTAAAAAACGACGCTATCAATAATATAATAAGACGTTTCATAGCAGCCCATCCTTCATTTGTTGTATTTAACAAAACTTTTCCCAAACTGCAGGATCCGCGTCCTCGACGCAGGAGCGCAACTTCTCCATGAATTCGTCAAATGTAAACCGATGAAGGTAACATGACTCGAACGCCGTCCGGAGATCTTTCGCCCAAGACATCGTATCCTCCGTTAAACGCATGCTTACATATTTCTTTTGTGCCATAACGTATTTGTTTGATGTAAATATATACATTATGTCATATGATTGCAATAATTATCAGAAGAAACTTCGTCATTGTTGGCTATTTTTTCGACGAATTATCGGGTCAATCGCGGACGTGTGAAACTCATCATTCTCATATTTACAATAGGGGTTTCGAAAAAAGCTACAGTACAATTCTCCGATTAAAAGGTCTACAGGGTTTAAAAGAGTAAACATGCCCTCCAAGGTGTCGATTGAAACACACAAAACCTGGGCATAGTCTACTTAAGATTCCCTCATTTCAACGCCGAGGGATTCCAGTTTGTCAACCAACCATGCAATGGCTTCACCATCGGAGACCTTTCCTATATTGATTTCATCAATGTATAAGTCTCCTTTGTTTGTTGCCTCATATGGGAAGCCATAGTTTCCTCTGCTTAGGTCAGCCCATCCGGACAGTTCGTTGATAGAGAACATTATCCTTCTGAGCATGGCTGGATGGGCCAGGCAAAACGCGAGTTGGGACAGATCGAGCGCTTGGTCATGTTTTTTCAGCACCACATCGACCTCATTCTTATAATCACCTCC
>ONFK01000059.1 GCA_900317065.1 uncultured Bacteroidales bacterium | reverse complement strand
GGATCAAGAAAAAGTTGAACGGAATGAGCCCGGTTCAATACCGGACCCATAACTATAAGTCTTATTGTTAAATCCGTCCAACAAAAGGGGCGCACTTCAAAATTGTAGGACCGGGAGCATTTTCGGCCTTTTTTGCTCCCGGTCGGTCATTTTCTGTAGGACCGGGAGCACCTGTCAATCCAAATTATACGAAATGCAAAGCGGATTGTATGAAATAAAATATGACATTGTCATAAAATAAAATATATTTGTGGCACAACAATAAACTGATAATCAATATGAAAACCTTTAAGAGAATCCTTCTGGCAATGATTCCCGCGCTTCTTTTCGTGTCCTGCGGCGAAACGAACCCGGATGATCCCGACAACGGGGGCAACGGTGGGAATGGCGGAAAAGACAAGACCGTCATCCGCGTTGTAGAAGCGCTGCCGCTCTACGAGCTGGCGGCCGACAAGGACACCGCTCTGATAAGTTTCAGTGCCACCCTCGATGAAAAAGATGCTGACTGGACCATCTCTACCTCAGCCGACTGGTGCAAGGTCGAGCCCGCATCCGGCACAGGCTTGGGAGAAGTGAGCATCATAGTGGCCGACAACCCCACCACAAACGAGCGCAAGGCGGACATCGTGATCAAATCCGGCAAGAAGGAGCAGACTCTGAAAGTCTCCCAGAGCCTCTATGCCGGCGCCTTGCCGGACGAGCCTTGGTTCAGCAAGTCTTATATCGAACGCACCGACAGGGAGAAAGCAGGCTTCCGCGGCCCTGTAAAGAGCTGGTGCGAGGTTACTTACACTACATACCACAAATACTTCTACGATGAGGCAGGCCATCTTGTGAAGGAAGAATATCACGACACTTCCAATAACTCCGTGGAGGTCCGATGGGTGCACACTTACGATGCCCAGGGCCGCCGCATCAAGTCCGAGCAGAGTTACGGCTCCGAGGTCCAGGGCGGCAGAGTGTTCACCTACGAGTACAACAATCCCGGCAAACTCGTGGCTACGAATGCATTCAACTGGATTGAATATGAGGACGGATGGATCAACGGCAAAGACTTCCCTATGTCTGTATGGAAAGACCTGTCCGCCATCCATTATGTTGACGATTCTCCAGGCTATTATGAACGCAGCGACATTGCGTTCGAGTTCCAGTCCGACGGCAGCCTGACGATGACCGAGACATACAACCGTGAACGTGACGGCAGCAATCCCAATGTGTCCGTCTATCATATTGTCTATGAGAACGGACTCCCTGTTTCCTGCCCGGATAGCAAAGTTGCCGTTACCTATGATGATAAGGGCCTGCCCGCCACGCTTAGTGTCGAGGACGGCGCCAAGACCTGGACCTTCCTGGGGCATCCCCGCGTGCTGCTTGCCGCCACAATGAAAGAGCCCAAGGCACAGGGACTGGTCGCCTGCTTCTGGGCGAACTACAGCTACAACTCCAACGGCGACAAAACCCGCTTCGAGCGTGCCTATTTCTCCGCCGACCAGGTTTACAACGACTATTTCGGCAAGTATTTCTACGACTCGTACGGCAACTGGATACAGCGCAACGAGACCACCGAGCCCGCCTTCCAGCACGGCCAGCATTTCACTGATACCATAAAACGCGAGATAGAATACTACTAGTTCATCCTCTTTCCGAACAGATAGTACTTCTGGTCCCCGAACCACAGGACTCCTTCTCCATTCAGCGCAGTGTAGCTGGTGTAGAAGGAGTTTCCCGTATCTCTCGGAGAGAACAGCGCCGGCTCCCCGAACCATACCGGCTGACGGGCTCCCGGCACGAAACGCCCGTCCCGTTTGTAGAGCGGACCCCTGTTCTGATACGAGGTTATGCCGTTGAAGTCGAAGGTGTCGTGCACCATTATGAAGTATCTGCCGCTGCCGGCCTCGGGCCCTGCATAATCGTAAATCGGGCAGGGGGAGCATGGCTGCAGTATCGCCGGTCCGTCGTCGCTCGTGCGAAGTATCTCCGGGCGGGCCCAGCTGCGGCCGCTGTCGCTGCTCACCGACCAGATAGGATGCCCGATGGAAGTGCGCATCACCGCGAAAAGTCGTCCGTCCGGAAGCTTTACGATGCAGGCCTCTTCGGTGTGGAAGCCTTCGCGCGACATGTACTCGTGGTCGTTCTTCACCTTGCCCGAATCGAAGGCCTGCTCTTCCGTATTGAAGAATGAGATCCTTATATCGCGCACCTCGGGGTCTTCATCGATGTTGTCGTACTGCCAGATTTCCACCCTCGCGACGCCGGCAGAGTCGTAGCGGGAACATCCCGCGAGATAGCGTCCGTCCTGCCCGAGGCGCAGCGGCCTCTGCCACATGCACCACCTGGGAGGCAGGTTCGGATCCGCCGGGTCGGCGGAGAATCTTTTGGGGAAGGGAACGATTTCGGGGTCCGACCAGGTGGTCCCGCCGTCGTCGGAATAGCGGCCCATCATGATTCCGCAGAGATGCTTCTTGACTGTCGTTTCCTGGTTCCACAGGCAGTAGAGCCTGCCGCTGCGGCTCAGCATCGGCTGCTGCCATGCTGCGACGGGCTTCGGATCCGCAAGAGTCTCCGATCCGGCTATCACCACCGGCTCCGTCCAGCTTTTCCCTCCGTCCGCACTCTTCGAGAACACCACATGCTCGTCGTCCGCAGCCTCGTAGGTCCCTTGCGTCCAGAAAGCGTAGAGCATCCCCTTCGAACTGTCTTCCAGCACATGGAAATGATCGTTGAAGGAGTCTCCAATCCTGCGCGGATCGCGATCCTTGTCGGTGCGTCCCTGCCGGGGGATGAACACTTCGAAATCGTGCGGGATCAGGTTGCGGTTCAGCGACGGGTCGAGATAGTGCCAGTAGAAATGGCCCGGCCAGCGCTGCCGGTAGTTCCCCGTGTCGCTGAAGTGCCTGGCCATCGCTTCGTCGGCGGTGGCATAGCGGTGGCAGACCTCGGGAGATTTCGTGAAAATCGTCCACTGGCTCTGGTTGGCTGCGTCCTGACCGGGGAGCCCTACCCAAATCACCGATCCCTTTGCGGGCGGATAGGCGGGGTTGAGGGTGAAGATGGTGGTCAGGGCGGTGTGCTCGTTGCAGATGGGCTCCACCGTCAGCAGTTTCGAGAGATCCCTGCGATGGAATTTCCTGACCGGCCTGCGCGAGAAGGCGGTATTGTCGCCCAGGATGGCGTTGCCGAAAAAGAACTCCTGCGCTATCCTGTGACGCCTGAGGTTATGCAGGTCCTTGAGGGTTGAGGGGGCCGAATAGGCCAGGCGGAAGTTGAAAGCTCCGTCCTTCAGCGGCCTGTACCATCCGCGCTTGCGGGCATACTTGATTATGTCCTTGCTGCCCAGGAAGTTGAGGCTGTCTTTCAGATTAATCTTCCCTATGGTGTAGTAGTTCGGGATGGTGGCGATATGGTCGTCCGGCACGCGCTGCGCCACCCAGCGCCGGCCCTTCACCACCGCCACTATCCATCCCTCGTTCCGGTCGGCCACCAGATACGAACGCCCCGAGTCGGCGTAGCCGTAAGTCTCTACCAGTCTGCCTATTATGTGTACCGCCTCCCGCGCGCTGCGGGCCTTCTGAATAGCGGTGGTGCGGATTTCGTACACCAGGCTGCCTTCCGCGCTGTCTTCGCGCGAGAGGCACTGGTCGGAACTGATGCAGACCCCGTATTCATTTATGAAACTGTCGCCCGACTTCTGCCCGGGAAATTCGAACCAGAGGCAGGCGTTGCGGTCCTCGTTCGCGGGGACGTTGTAGATGTTGAGCATCTGTTCGCCCCACTGGTCTTCGTTGTGGCCGAGATAAACATAGCCGTCGGTCGTGGCGTTCCGCCCGGCGATGATGCCGAAGCAGAGGATTGCGGCAAGTAGGTTCATTATTCAGAAAGGATTATGGCCCAGGCATCTACGACAGAACGTTCGTATCCGTCCGAGGGCTTGTTCCGGATTTCGAATTTGTCGGAAGACGGGTTCTTCACCAGCAGTTGGGTGGAGCCGCCTCCGTCGAGATTAGCGGCGCGCTCGCATCCGAAAGCCTCCAGGATGCTTCCCATGTCGTCGTATGTCATACCATCGGACACGCCTTCATTCCTGCCGTCTACGCAGAAGAAGTACAGGAACCCGTCCTTCGTGTATCCGATGGCAGTACGAGGATGCCTGTCGTCAGCGGGCCACGATGAGTTGTCCACCTGTTTCCCGCCCCATACCAGCATTATGCCTGAACCGGTGACCTCGGGCACCTCGTAGGTGGCTTCGGTGTATGCGGAGCTGTAATCTATGCTCATCTTCCCGTCCTTGCCGTACGCCACGAAACTGATGCCCTGCTTGTTCCACGCCGGGCTGAACCTCGAATTGTAGACAAAGCCTTCGCTGTGCACAGGACCTCTGGGAACAAGGGTCTTGGTGTCCCAGAAATCAGCATTTATCATTGCCACTACATTTTCGCCCTTTCTCTCCGAGAGGTTGGCCATGTATGAAAGGGTGGACATAGGCCACGGCCCTGTCGGGATGTCTTTTATGGCGGAAGATATGTTTACTTTTGCTTCGAGTTTCTCATTGGTGAGGTCAGTGGTGACAACGAAGATGTTTTCCTTCTGCCCGGTGGTGAGCGTGACGGTCAGGTCCGTTTCTTCGACGCCTTCCGCGAGCTCAAGCTTCGAGGAAGAAAGTAGTTCTTTTACTATGCCGGCCTTCTTCACCAGTTCCGACAGATCCGGCAGGTCCCGCTGTACGGCGGGTTCCGGTTCCGGATTCTCGTTATTGTTGTTCTCTACCTTGCCGCAGGCAGCACAGAGCAGGGCGATTGCCAGGATGAATGCAAGTCTGTATGTTTTCATAAGTTATAATTTTATCAGTCCGAGCCCGGGCCTGTCCGGAAGGACAAGTTTTCCGTCGTTGAGGGTGACCCCTTCGAAGAGGTCGTTGCTGATCAGCAGATTGCCGTCGAGGTCGGCAAAATCCGCGATAGGGGAGAGATGCGCCGCGGCGCTCACGGCGCAGGAGGTTTCTGTCATACACCCCAGCATCACCCGCATCCCTTCGGCGCGGGCGTAATCCGCCATCTTCCTTGCTTCGCGCATTCCGGTGCACTTCATCAGCTTAATGTTGATGCCGTGGTAGGCCCCCTTGATGGAGGGGATGTCCTTCAGTCTCTGGATGGCTTCGTCGGCATAGATGGGTAGGGGGGAGCGTTCGCTGATCCAGGCGTTGTCGTCGAGGCGTTCCTTCGCCATGGGCTGCTCCACCATCACCACGCCCTGCTCCTTGAGCCAGAAGATCTCGTCCAGGGCCTTCTGCCTGTCTTTCCAGCCCTGGTTGGCGTCCACCGCAATCGGCAGGTCGGTGACGCTGCGTATGGTGCGTATCATCTGCTCGTCGTTGTCGAGGCCCACCTTGACCTTGAGGATACGGAACTTCTCCGCGCATTCCTCGGTCTTCTGCCGGACGACTTCCGGAGTGTCGATTCCTATGGTGAAGGTCGTGCAGGGGGCCTTCGCGGGGTCGTAGCCCCAGATGCGGAACCATGGCTGGCCGAGGAGTTTGCCCACGAGGTCGTGCAGGGCGATGTCCACCGCCGCCTTCGCCGCCGAATCTCCTTCGGAAAGAGAATCTATATAAGTGAGGATGTCTTCCAGCTGGAAGGGGTCCGGGAACTGCTCGAGATGCACTTTCTGCAGGAAGGCGCAGACGCTTTCCGTGCTTTGCCCGAGATAGGGCGGCATCGAGGCCTCGCCGTAGCCCGTGAAGCCGTCGTAGTCGATGCGGACTTGCACGTCGGGGGTCGTCTTGCGGGAATAGCTTGCCACGGTGAAGGTGTGGCGGAGTTGCAGTTCGTACGGCTCGAAACTCAGGCGCATCCTCTCCTTGCCCCCGACCTTGTATGGTCTGGGGGTGGTGGCGCCTTCCGCTCCGCTTGGGTTGCCGCAGGCCTGCAGGCCTCCTGTCAGCGCGATTCCGGCAAGCCCCGCCGTCTGGAGAAATGCCCTGCGCTTCATTGTCCGGAAGTCTCGCTCAGCAGCTGCACGGCCGCATCATAGTCCTCTTCGTTCACCTTTACTTCCACTGGGCTCACGAAGCCCAGCGAAGGGTAGGAAGAATCCGCGCCGAACACACCTGCGGGAATGCCATTCTCGCGCAGCATGCCGGCAGTGATTTCGGCCTGAAGCCTGTCGTTGAAAGTGGCGACTGCCTTGAATTTTTGGGTATCTGTTTTCATATCGTGGTTTATTCCCCGCTGTGGGGTATCTGCGAATAAAGATAGGAATTTTTTCGGAATATTCATCCGGCCGTTCCCCTGCGGCTCCTGCCCCTGCTGCCGGTTGTCTTTCCGACTGTCTCATCCCCTGCCGCCGGCAGGCCTCCATGCGGCTGCCGGAGTCATTCCCGTCCTCGCCAGAAAAGGCTCGCCCGGAAAAGCTCCGGCCAGCCATCGCAACGCCCCCGCACCCTGCCGGCGGCCCTTCTTGCAGCTCCGGCTCTCCACGGTCTCGCACCCGGCCCGAGCCACAGGTCGGGTGGTTGTCTCTGCCATGAGTTTGTTCCCGTTTTTGGCGGTTTTTCGGAACAAAAATGGTTTTTCGAAAGGTTTGTTCCCGATTTGACCGGTTTTTCGGAACAAAAGTGGTTTTTCAAAAGGTTTGTTCCCGATTTGACCGGTTTTTCGGAACAAAAGTGGCGAATTCTCAGCCCTCGCCCCCTGCCGTCCGTACAAGGTCCCCCAGCTATTGTGAGACCTTGTACGAAAACTATTTCCAGCGACCATTTTTTCTGGTTGCATTCTGGTTTTATTTTATATATATTTGCAACCAAAGAGAATTATTATGGCACAAACTGCATTTACCGTCCGTATGGACTCGGAAACCAAGAAAAGATTCGACGAACTTTGCAAAGATTTCGGGATGAGTGCGAATACAGCCCTGAATCTATTTGCAAGAACGGTTGTAAAACAGGAGAGGATTCCATTTGATGTTGAATCGGAAAGGGAAATCCGGCAGAAGGAGCTGTCCCGTCGATTTGGAGAGGTGGTGGATGAACTACGCGCCGAGGCTCTCAGGAACGGCGTATCCGATATGACATTGGAAGAAATCAACTCGATTATCAAAGAAACCAGAGCGCAGATGAAAAAGGAGGAGAAAAAATGAAGTATTATGCAGTTATAGACAAAGTTCATACTATCTGCCTGTTTCACTCGAAGAGATCAACGCAGTGATACGGGAGTACAGACAGACAATTTAGCTTATTTGTCGGCCGAAAGGTATTCTTTCAGCGCTTCGACATAAATCTTGAAAGCTTCCTGGCCTGCCGGGGTAATCCTGCAGGCAGTGCGGGGCATCTTGCCTTTGAAGCCTTTCTCCACTTCGATATAGCCCGCGCTTGCGAGCTTGTCTATCTGCACGCTCAAGTTCCCGGAAGTAGCGCCCGTCTGTTTTTTCAGATAGGTGAAATCGGCTTCATCGGCCCCGGCCAGGATGGACATCACCGCCAGCCGGAGCTCGGAATGAAGGATAGGATCTAATTTTGGGAACATGGGCTACTTGTACTGAAGTTTCATGATAATCCCGGTCACGAGGAGAAGGACGCCACCCAGTGTGAAGATGAGAATCTGCGCCTCGTTCCTCACCAGCAATGCGAAGATGGCACCACCTACACCGAGGAGAAAACCTGCGATGATAATGGGCCAATTTTTCAGCAGGACGCCGGAGATGCATTCGGCAAGTCCGAGGATGATGACAATGATCAGCGTCACGTGCATCGGGACGACAAAAACCGCTATGGCGCTGAGCGCGAGGGAGAAAGTGCCGAACACCGACCATACTCCGCCGAGCATCTTGCTTACCTCGTTCTGGGGGATGGGAGCATTGCTCTTGCCCACCAGGGCCGCAAGGGGGTAGCCGATGACCGGCATGGCGAACCATAGGAAGTTCCATTGAGGTTTGCCTGTGAAATGCCATAAGAGATAGATGGCGAGGGAGGTCGCCGTGAGCAGAATGCCCCAGAGCACGAAGTACTTGGCGCTATTCCTCAGGATGTCATTCCTGCTTTTGTTGAGGGATTCGGAGATGAGCTGAAGGCTCTCCTGAGCCGTCATTTCTTTGTTTTGTTCCATTGTATCAACTGTTTAACGTGTTTTGCGGCCAAGCCAAGCTGCGCAGTCTTCCTTAGCCACGGTGCAAATATAAACAAGATTATAATATAAACCAAATTTTGGACACTTTTTTTTCGATGGAACTGGTTCAACGAAGCAAACTAACTATGTCTCTGCCATGAGTTTGTTCCGGAATTTGGCGTTTTTTCGGAACAAAAGTGGTTATTCGAAAGGTTTGTTCCCGAATTGACCGGTTTTTCGGAACAAAGTGGCGAATTCCAAGTTTTTCGTGGGGAGGAGGAGCGCATCCCCCCTTCTCACCGGGATTTCGTCGG
>ONFK01000122.1 GCA_900317065.1 uncultured Bacteroidales bacterium | reverse complement strand
CGTCCGGCCAGTCCTTTCAGGCAGGCAGCCACTGCCGTGGCACAAGCTCCAGTGCCGCAGGCTTGAGTGATGCCACTGCCGCGTTCCCAGACCCGGGTGCGGAATACCTCCTCCAAACCTCCCCGAGGGGAGGCTTCTGTACCCTTTAAGACACTCATGTCCCTCTCGAGGGGCGTTACAAACTCGATGTTGCAGCGCTGGGGGAAAGCCGGATGGCGCTCAAGTGTATGGCCAGTCTCAGCCACCTGATCTACATCGTCGGTGAAGATGACGTAGTGGGGATTGCCCATGCAGACGAACGTACCTAGGCCTGGATCCTTCGAGGCGACAAACTGCTCTGGTACCTCAAAAGAGGGGATGCCCATATCGACGGTGACACACTCTACCTGATTGTTCTTTACATGTAGCAGCAGCGTCTTGACGCCAGAGCGAGTGAGCAGTCGGATTTCTGCCCTGGAACCACGGTGTTTTCGTCGATGTCGTACAGCGGAAGCGCGTACAGCAGCGGTCCGTAATCCACGCAGGTATATTTCCGGCCGGCGGTCGTGTCGAACACTGCCATGTTGATGCGTCCCCAGTGGGGCTCGGTGAAGTACGGATCCTGCGGGTAGCAGTTGTCTTCTACGGTGTAGACCTTGGTCTGCATCGGGAGATGGATGCTGATGACATCCCCGTCCTCCCATTTGCGGTTTATGCGGAGGAATCCGTCGTAATAATCTCCCTCGACGGCCTTTCCGTCAATGCAGACGCTCATCCCCTTGCACCAGCCTGGAATCCGGAAGTAGACGGGCATGCGGACGGCCTTCCCGACCTTGACTCTTATGGTCTGGGTGTCTGTGAAGGGAAATCCGGTATCGCAGAGCAGTTCCAGTCCGTCCGCCTTCACGCTGCAGGGCCCGTAGAGAACGCAGGCAAGGCCTCCGCCTGCGGCCCGCATCCACATGTTCTGCACATAATTGGGAATGATCCAGTTGCTGCTGCCCACGCAGCAGAGTGTCTTGTTTCCGGTGGGGGTGTAGACTATCTGCCTGCCAGGCCCGGGGATAGGCGGGCCCTGGGGAGTGTTTTCGTCGATGCGGTTGGGGCTCTGGTAGTAGCTCATGGTCTTGAAGTCCCTGCTCACAGGAACCGGCCCGGCGTTGAGGAAAGCCCTCTCCACGTCATCCGCCCAGCGGGACTGCCCAGTGATGCGCAGCATCCAGGTCCTGGTCCACATCGCCGCAGGGATGTCGCAGGTCTCCGTGAATCTGTACGGACCTATTCCGCTCAGCCATTCCTCTGCGGAATTCAGCCCGAAGGGGAGTTCGTTGAACCTGTCGACCCAGTCCAGCAGATGGGCGCTGGCTTCAAGCTGGGCCCTGTCTGCGGTAGTGAGCGACATGATTGCCGGCACGCGGGCCACTTCATTGAGAGTTACTCCGTGGATGGTGGCGTCGCCCCAGTTGTTGTCGCAGCGCAGATTCTTGCTGCGGAGGCGCTGCTCCTCATATTTCTGCCCGGGATCGGATGCGTAATCCAGTATCGCTTTGCGTATTGCCTCGTTGCCGGTGAGCAGGAGAGTCTCCGTCATGGCGTCGATATTCACGGCGCCGCGCACCATTCCCTGAGTGAGGCCGGCCGTTGGGGAGTAGATGTCTTCCTGGGGAGGCTTGAGATAAAAGCCGGAAGAATAAACCTTTTCCAGGGCCTTCAGTATGCGTTCGTCGTGTGTGGCCTGCCAGTACGAAACCAGGCAGCGCCCCATCAGGCCGTGGGCCCAGTTGTTGAACGACCCCTTGCCGATGTCGCCGTTCTCGGCTACTACGATGGAGTCCGGTTTCCACCAGATGAAAGTATTGTTCTCGCTGGCAAGAACTCCGTCCACGACGCCGTCCAGTCTGCCTGCAGTCTTGTGAATAAGGCTGCTGTCATTCAGCATGTAGCCGAGCTTGAGGGCTCCGTCGATCCAGTACGCGCTCTGCTCAAGCAGCCAGCCCGTGCTGCTGATAACCCCGTCGCCGTCGCTCTGGCGGGCACTTATGTCGCGCCCCAGCCATCCGTACTCGAACACCTTTTCGTACTCGTCGAGGTGTCCGGTAATGCCGTTCGCGGCATCCTGCGCCCAGTCTTTCAGCCATCCTTCGGGCTTTACCTGTCCCAAATCCAGCGGGATGAAACGCTGCCCGGCCTTCGGCTGGCTGCACGCGACGCAGACCATGCACAGTAGCGTGATTTGTAACTTTCTGATTATCATTTCTTTAGTTGAAGTGCTCTATGCGATTTTGCAGGGGGCGTTTTGGATAAGTTATTGATGGTCAACTGCTTGTGTGGCACGCTGTTTGGCGGCGTCGACAGTCATCAGGGTAAGGGCGGGACTGCCGAGGCGGACGCGCAGCCAGTTCTCGAGACGTGCGCGGTCCGAAACGGGGAGGGTGGAAGAGCAGTAGGCGATGGCGAGCACACCGTCGGTACGGGTGCTGTCGGCCGCAACTGTGGCGCCGCGCGAGAGGTGCAGGCCGGTAACGGCAGGATACTGCGCTATGGTCTCGGCCGTAATCTGCTCGTAAGGGATGCGATGTCCGTTGAGGGAGTCGAGCGTTTCCTGCAGTGCGAGAATTTCATCCTCTTTGCTCTGCAGCTGCCGGTCGAAGCGTTCGTAGATGCCTTCGACGAGTTTCTTGGATTCGCTGTCCTCGGAAGCAAGGGTATTGTCCTTGATTTTCAATTCATTGCCCTTGATGCCATAGCTTCCGGCAAGCTCTATCAGCTGCAGTTTCTCTTCTTCGCTGAGGGCCTCCCCGGAGAGATACAGGGTTATGTTGCGGTTGCGGCCGTTCTCGATCTTGTAGTCGTAGATGTAGCTGCGGGCATACATCCTGTTCTCGCTGACGAAGTTCTGTGCGTTGGTGGAGAAGTTGTTGTTGCGTATCATTATGAAAGCCGACCAGATGCTGGGCACGGTGACCAGTACAACCACAAAGGTGATCAGGCTTCGGGTGCGGCGGGCGGTCTGTTCGTCGGTGAAGCTCTTCTGGTGGAAGTGCAGATACTTGCAGGCCAGATAGGTGGCGAACATTATGAAGATGGCATTGATGGTGAAGAGGTACATGGCCCCGCCGAAGAAGTGCCAGTTGCCCTTGGCGATGCCGAATCCTGCGGTGCACAGCGGAGGCATGAGGGCGGTGGCGATCGCTACTCCGGAAAGCACAGTTCCCTTTTCCTTGCGTGCCTGTTCGAGGATGCCTGCAAATCCGCCGAAGAGCGCTATCAGCACGTCGTATATGGTAGGGGAAGTGCGCGCCTCAAGCTCGGTGGGGTTTGCAAGATTCAACGGCGACAGAAGGAAGAAGAGCGAAGATGCTATCAGGCTTATGACCACCATGATGAGCAGGTTGCGCAGTCCGTCGCCAAGCAGTTTGGTATCGTTCACTCCAAGCCCGAGGCCCATCCCAATGATAGGGCCCATGACCGGGGAAATCAGCATGGCGCCGATTATCACCGCGGTAGAGTTGACGTTCAGGCCGACCGAAGCGATGACGATGGAAAATGCGAGAATCCATACGTTGGGGCCACGGAAATATATATTGTTGCGTATGTTGGCCGCAGCGGCATCGACATCCACCTGCTCCGTTATGTTGGCGGTGTCGCGCCAATATGAGATGAACCAGTCTTTGAATTTCATAATTCCAGCGATTTTATAATGTTCCCTTCCACCACGTTGTTGCCGTTTTCACGGAAGAACAGTCTGCCGCAGTCGCTAATGGTGTTGTTGAGTATGTAATTGCGGTTTATACCTTCGTTGATGTCTTTTCGCAGGGCGGGGTAGCGCTCGAGGTAGAGAGGATCTCCCGTCTTCACGGAGTCCGCCGTGCTTACCCAGTGCTTGCCGTCAGCCGTTCGCTCTATCCACTTTTCCTCGTCCCAGGGAGAGAAACTCACGGCCGTGGCGCAGTTCTCGAAGATGTTCTCTTCCACGAGATTGTCTTTGCCGCCGTGGATCTGCACGGCCCCGAACTTTCCTCCTCCGCAGTTGCGGAAGTGGTTTCCGTGTATCTCCATGCCCGAAATCATGTCGTCGAGCCGGATTGCAGCAGCGCCGTAGACGGCTCCTTTTTCTCCGGTGATGTTTTCCCAGAGATTGTCGCGCACGACTATGCCTCTGAAGTAGTAATTGCCGTAGATGTCCAGGGCTCCCTGGTCGTCTCCGTCGCAGGCGAGGTCGTGGAAGTGATTCTTTTCTATCGTGATATCGTTCCCGCCGATACCTATGGCGACCGACGGACAATCGTAAAGTTCATTTCCGGCAATCTTCGCGCCGCAGCCCGTGAAACGTATTCCAGAATGATAGGTGTAGCGCAGTTCCGAGAAATGGCGCACCACGTTGCCTTCGAATACATATCCCGCAGGCTCGAGACTATTCCGGTCTCCTCCTTTGGAAAGAATCCCTCCAAGCCCGCAATGCTCTATCAGACAGCGTTCTACGCGGACGTCCTTGCAGTCGTCTATGACCACAGCATCCGTTCCGAAACCGGATACCCTGCATTTTTCCATGCTGACATTGCCGCTCCCGCTGAAGAGCACCGCACCGTTGCGCGCCCCGCGGAATTCGAGGCCTTCCAGATGGACGTCGTCGCTGCCGCATATCTCCATCAGGTAGGGCCCGTTGAAGACCGGGATGCTGACTTCATCCTGCCCGGGTGCAAAACCGCTGGGGACCATCCATGTCAGATGCCCTGTTTCGGTGTCGATGTGATACTCGCCCGGCCTGTCCATCTCGCAGAGCAGATTGTATGCGTAATAGCGGAAGCCGTTCTTGAATCCGTATCGGGCATCGGTGCTGTCGACGTGGACGATTCCGTTTCCGGCGGAGAGAATCTTCAGGGGAGAATCGTTCCAGTTGAAGCGGGGGAAGGCGTGGATGGCGCCGCAGCGCTCATTTTTCCACTGATCGAGCCTTGGAGCATCACATTCGAAGACACCTTCACTGAATACACCGGCCTCTGGGGCGATGATGCCCACGACTTCCGTACGGCCGGTTTTGCCCAGCACTTTTCCTGCCCTCGCGTAGTGGTCGTCCGGCCAGCGGGAGGGAATCTGACGGAGACCGTTGCAGTAGAGCTCGAAACGGTTGTATTTGCCGGTGACGCAGCCGAAATCGCTGATTCCGTCAGCTATGAGGTCGGCATGGTAGATTTTCTCGTTGCCCGGGTCCTGATGCAGGGTGGGCGCGATGTCGCCCCGGATTACGGGACGCTCTCCTGGGGCGGCCTTGATGGTCAGCCGGCCTTCCCGGTGACCGCGTACCGCCATGCCCTTACCGATGCGGTATTCTCCTTCGTGAAGGACGATTTCGACATCATGCGCCGATGCTGCGGCAAGAGATACGGCTTCGCATAAATCATCTGCGGGATACACATGTACCTGCTCCGTGCGCGAGCAGGAGGCAAGCGCGAGGAAGAAGCAGAATACAGAAACTGTAATTCGCATTATCTGAACAGTTTGTCTATGGCTTTGACGCTGTCCGGAAGGGCGAAGACGGCAACCCTGTCTCCGACCTGGATCTGG
>ONFK01000028.1 GCA_900317065.1 uncultured Bacteroidales bacterium | reverse complement strand
ATCCACGCCAAGATCCAGCTCGATGGAACCGGGCAGAAGCCTCAGCAGAGTGGATTCCTCCAGCTCCTTTTCCTGCGCCCACCAGGTGTCGGCCCCTACTTCCTCTTCCCTTGCGGTCTCGGTCTCGATCTGATGTGCAAGCTGTTCTGTTACAATGCGTTCGAATTCTTCCGAAGAGAAATGCCCGTCAGCCCACTCCAGATGGTAGGGGGTGCAGCGGTCATCCTGGCCTCCGCGCTCGCCGAAGAGAGCCATTACCTTGGCCTTAAGCGCATCCAGACGCTTCAGATTGTCCGGGTCGCTGTCGCAGAATGTAGGCAGCAGGTTCTCGGGAAGGCCGTTGTAGGAAGCGTCGTCGCGAAGATAAAACAGCACGTGCGAAGAGTCGAAACTGCCCTGCGAAAGGGCTCCGTACACGATCTCCATCTCCGTGACGGAGCATCCGGCGGTATTCGCCAGGATCTCCTGCTCCTCCGGGGCGAGACGCCCTATGAATTCTTTCCACCGTTCCACCGGAGGGATCCAGCCGTAACGCTTGCCGAGCAGGCCGATGAAGAAGGGCCTGGCGCTGTCGATGCAGGACGTGCATACGCTCAGTACCTTGCGTTCGCTTTCTTCTTCGCTCATATCCGATGTGTTCACTCCAAGCCGCAGGTCGATGGCCTGCAGCTCAACCCGACGGTCGCGGAAGCGCCGGTTGAGGGCTGGAATCACCCGGAACTTGATAACGTCCCTTTCGAAGTCCATGTCTTTGAAGGTGGACGAAATGAAAATATTGTATCTGCGCCAGGAAACGGGGGAGCTCATAGTGTGAAGTATTAATTTTCCACAAGATAAGAATAATTCCGCTGAAAAAGCTTACCTTTGGGAAGAAACGGAAAGAATATGAGCAACATAGCGTTACAAGCCATCGCCGCTGTCGCGGTAATCATCTATTGCATTGTCACACTGATGCTTGTGCGGAAACGCCCCGGGCATCTGTGGACCTGCGCCGCAGCGGTTTTCGCAGGCGGATTCGTCATCTTCTGGAAGGCATACGCATACACGGGAGCCTGGATGCCCAGGCTGGTGATGAGCATGCTTGCCGCGCTGGACCTGTTCGTCTTCCGGGCCAATACCATGGGCCCCGTGTCCGGGTTTTTCTTCGGCGAGGGCAAGCTGCTGAATCTTGTCATACTCTACAGCCTGCTCCTTTGTGCGGTCTGGACCACCTCGCTTGCCGCCGTACACATCTTCGCACGCAAGTTGGAAAGTAGGGTTTGGCTGTTCTTCCATACGCTCGGCAAAGGCGGAAACCCCGTGCATCTGATCGTGGGCTTGAATCCCCGCAGCGTAGCGCTTGCGGCCAGCCTTGAAGGCAAGGGCCGGGTGGTTGTGCTGGACGATTCCGTCCCTGCTCCGGGGCCGAAAGGGAAGATAAACTTCTGGGGAGTGCTCCGCGGCATAAGGGTAGATTCCCCATTTATGCAGGCCCTTCGAAAAAGGGCCCCTCACGCATCTGTGCTCAAGCTTTCTCCCAATGTACGCCGGCTGGACCGCTGGCTTTGCAGCGGGAATACCAACGTCTATCTTCTATCGGAAGATGATTCCGTCGCCACCGCCCTCCGGATGGAGCGCCGCTCTCAGGCCGGCATCTGGTTCTCCGCCAGGGAGGATGAGCTCACGCGACAGCTGCCCATTTCCCATCCCAGGCTCCATCTGATAGATATTTCCGCGCTTACCGCACAGTCCCTGAAGAGAGAAGAGGCTCTCTATCCGGTGCATTTCGTGGAGGTGGGAAAGGATGAGGGAGGCCGCCGTGCAGGCTATGTTACCTCCGGCTTCTCCGCCGCCGTGCTTGGCTCGGAGGCTTTCACCTCCGGCGTCAGGGCCTTTCTGACGGAGTGGGGTGCATTCGTGGACAGAGATTACAAGGCGGCTCCCCTGAACATAGATGTGGCGGAGGATGTGGATGAGACCGCTCTTGCCTCGCTCAACTGGGTTGGTGTCTGTTTCGAAGACGATGAGACCTCCATCCGCAAGGCCCTGGAAATTGCGGAACGCCGCTTCATGGCCGGCAAGGGCTCCGACCGTTTCGTCATAGCCATAAGGATGGACCGCCCTGCCGTGTATGCCGGGTCATTCCAGTTCGCCAAGGAAAATTATGGCGTGGAGATGGTGCCTTTCGGCCAGCTGGATACCATCTGGACCTACGACAGCATCACCGGGGGAGAAACCGCCCGCTATGCAAAGGCCTTTTATGACGGATACACCGAATCTGCCGGCGGCGGCGTTTCGTGGGAGGAAAGGGAAGACGCCATCCTCAAATCCGGCCACACGCCCCTGTGGAACGCTCTGGAGCTTAAGCGCAAGCGCGGGCAGGACTATTCCGACTACTTCCACCGCAAGGTGAAGATGCAGCTTTGCGAACTGTTCTCGCCTGAATATGCCGGGGCGTTTGAGGATATCCCCGTGCAATACGTGGATGCACATTATACTGGCAGCGACCCTTATGTGGGCAGGACCCTGGAATATCTGGCGATAGGAGAGCATCTCCGCTGGGAGGCATCGCATCTTGCCGCAGGCTACAGGCTCGGCGCCAAAAAAGAAGAGGACCGGATGATCCATACGGACCTGGTCCCCTACGAAAATCTTTCGGAAGTGGCGAAGCACTACGACTGGATAGTAGTGCGCACCTCTCTCAGAATATCCAGTGCCAGAGCTTGAGGAATAATTGCCAGAGCCACTTTATAAGCACATACGCCAGCATTATGGCATAGAATATTATAATCAGGATAATCTTCACCACTTGCCATGCGAGCCAGAATATTCCGGCCGTGATGGCTGGCAGACCGAGGTAGTTCAGCCCCAGCAGCACGGCAATGATGCCAACTGCAATCAGCAGATACATCCCCATACCTTTCACCACAAAACCGAAGACGGTCGCATGCCGTTCCCTGCTATGGTCACCTTCATTCACCATGAATTTCGCGAACAATAGCAGTCCGAGGATGATGATGCACTGCACCACGGGCACCCAGCCGTATGGCCTCCAGGCGGGATCATTTATGAAATGTGCATAGCGCATCACCGGGTTGAGGGCGTCGTAGAAATTGTAGATGAACGGGGTTCCCAGCAGCGCTATCAGCCAGAACATCAGGTCGTTACCCAGATTGTACATGACATTCAGGTGCCGCCCCACCTTGGACTTGAGGCCGTAAACGTTCCCTTGTATGCCATAGACTTTCAAGTTGTCGACCTTCTCCAACAGTTTCCTGGCTTTCACCGTGCCCACACCGCCTATCTTCTTGTTGGCCTCCTTCATCCACTTTTCCGCCAGCTCGGTAATGGGAGATGTCTCCGGGAAGAAGCGTTCCTTCCCCATGCCCGAGGTGATGCATCCGTTGTAGGTCTTTCCCTGATAGGTGTATTGCACCCACCAGACATCGATCCTGTCCACGTCCGTTTCCTGGAAGAGGATGTGGCAGCCTCCACCCACGGGGAGCGCGTGCTTGTCTATAAAGGCATTCAGAGTTCCCGAGATTTGGGCATCTTCGCTGAAAATACCCTTGCTCATGGAATTCTGACGTATATGGAAAAGGTTCCGGCCGCGGCATTTTTCCTTCTGCTCGGCAATCTCACGCACCGCTGCAACCTTGTCATCGATGAAATAGTCATCGACATAGACATTATACAACTTCTGGTCGATGGCGTAACAATGCACGTTCTTGCCATATCCTTCGCAAACCGGGCACGTAACTTTTGTGGATCCGCCGCAGGTGGAGCAGTTGACTCTTCCGTCACCTCCGCAATTACCGCAGGTCTCATAATAAGTTACGTTCACATAACTGTAAACAGGTTCCCTGTGCCCGTCCGAGTAAACTTTGTCGGCTGTATGCCGGTACTCCTGACGGGTTCTCTGGATCTGTCCGTTTCCGTGGCATACACTGCACTGCCTGGTTCCGCTTCCGCCACAGGTAGGGCAGGGAACCTTTCCGGATCCACCGCATCTGCCGCAGGTCTCTACGTGATGCGAGCCAGGCACTTCGTAAGATTCGCTCTCCTGTTTGAACTCATTTGTGGAGAGGAGATCATAGTCCCACACTTTTACGTCAGAAGTCCTGAAGAACCGCCGGTTATAAATGCTGCCGCCCTTGTACGGGAACTGTTTGTTGCTGACGTTACGACTGTCATACTGAGTACGAAGATTCACCGTATAGATAGGGCACAGCTCGTATTTCTGAAGTGTTATCTGATCGCCGTAATTGGCGTACGGGTGGCCTTCGCCTTGCGCTGAATAGGCATTCACCAGGTCCTTGACCCTCTTTCTCGCCGCATCGTCGATGGGGAGAACCTGCCGTCTTATATACTTGTCTTCCATGGCCGATGCTATTTAGGAGATATGAAGAAAGCCTTGATTACCTTTATTGTAAAGATGATGGCGAAAGCAATCAGCATCACAAAAAAGTAGATAGTAAGCGATGGGCTGTAACCCTCTCCGGGAAGGAACTTGAAGGTGGCTTCGAGGCGTTCGGTAGTGCTGGGCTCGAATTCTGCCAGGACATCGGTAGATGCCTTTGCCGCGGCTTTCTGGGCCTCATCCTCCTTCATCTTGTCTTTCTTGTGGAGTTTTTCCGCATATTTCTCGCGGGCGGCCTTTTCCGCCGACTCGGGCCATGAGGCCTTGATCTCGGAGAAGAGTTTTCCGATAGCGATCTTCTTGAAAGGAGATGCTATCTCACGGGCTGCATTCGCCGTAAACAGCGAATCGATAGGAATGTTTTCATTCCTGGTTCTCAGTGCTTCCTGCTGAACGGGATCGGTAATCTTCTCCCTCTTATGCTTCTTCGAGCAGGAAGAGAAGCTCACCACGACCGCAAGAGCAATGATCATCAAGATGTGCAGTCTTTTCATAAAATATTGAATTATAGGATTTTAGCAAGTATTATAGAAGTATTGTCCGCTCCGCCTCCTTCGCAGGCCATACGGTAAAGGTCTGCAGCGGTAGTCCCTTGGGCGAGGGCCTCTTCAAGCTCGTCGTCCGAAACCATGTCGCAGAGGCCGTCGGAGCAGATTAAAAGCGTGTCCCCTTCAAGCAGTTTGCCGTCCAGGCTCTCCACCACCAGCCGCCCTTCGCAACCGCCTCCCAGGCAGTTCAGCAGCAACTTGCTGGCATTGGGATCCCCGGTATAGCCGCGTTCTGTTTCATCGGTGGTCAATTGCCTGAGCATGCCGTTACGGAAGCGGTAAGTGCGGCTGTCGCCGGCATTGATCAGCCAGATGCGGCCATAGTACCAGATTACTCCGGTAAGGGTGCAGCCCATAGGATGAATCTGTCCCCGGTCGGCAGCGATGCTGTTCAGTTTGTAGGAGATATAATGAGCTGCTTCGCGTATGTCTTCTTCGAAACGGTCCGGTCCTATCTGGTGCAGGGCGAACTGCTCCTTGATCTCGTCCAGTGTGAACCAGCTGGCCTCCTCGCCGTTTTCGTGTCCGCCCATTCCATCGGAAACCAGCAGATAGAAAAAACCCTTCTCAGGGGTCTCGACATCCATCGAAACGGCGTCGTCGCGAAGGAACAGCCCGCTCACGGAGAGGGCATCGTCATTATTCTCGCGCACAAGACCCTTGTGGCATATGGCATCGACGTTCAGTTTCATTCCACCGTAAAATCAAGGGTTGCAATGCGTACCCGGTCGCCTTTCTTCAACTCGTATTGCTCGGCCGTGGCGAGTTTGCGTCCGTTAATGAAAGTGCCGTTGGTCGAGCCCCGGTCGGAAATCTTCCATCCGCCGGAGTGACCTTCGATAAAGCCGTGATGGCCAGATACATAGGGGCAGGTGGAAAGCTCCGGCCAGATGCCGCAGCTGCGGCCGAATTCCCCCTGTTGAAGCATCAGCCTCCACCCGTTTCCCACCAGCGCCACCGGCCCTGCCACCGCCGCTGTTGTCGGTTGCGGCCCACCATCCGGGAAGGTACTCCCTCCGGACGCCATATCCGCCCTCGGATGTAGAGGGAGGGGCCCATCGCCAGATGGGAGAGGTCCGCTCCGCGGACCGGTTTGAGGAGGGAGTACCTCCCCGGATGGAGATGATGCCAGGTACTTCCGGCCGGGAACCAGGTCGCTGCCGCAGACGGGGCACTCCGTGCCGCGCTTCGGCTTCTTGCACTCCGGGCACCACTTCAACTCCTTCCCGCACTGATCGCAGAACGCGCTGTCATCGGGAATCATACTTCTGCATTCAGGACACTGTATCATAGCACATCCTCCATCATTATCGTTTTACGTTCCTCAGGGGTATGAGTGCCCCCTTCTTCGGCCAGACGGCCCGCCAGGTTGCTCTTCACATCATCGAAGAGGGTGCGTGCTTCGCGGCCGTTGCCGAACATACGGTTCCGATTGTTGTACATCTGCGTAAGCTTGGCCTTCACGGCATTTTCCGCCATAGGATCAAGCGTATATCCTCCCTTGCGGGCATGAATCATAAAGATCTGGAAAAGCTCTTCCGGATTGTAATCTTCGAAGGTAATCCAGTTGCGTTTCGGGAAACGGGAGGGGATGCCACTGTTCGAGTTGATGAAAGTCTGCATCTCGTAGGTGTAGCCGGCGGCTATGCAAACAAACTTGCCCCGGTCATCCTCCAGGCGCTTCAGGAGAGTCTCCAGAGCCTCTTTTCCGTATCCTCCCTCATATCCTTCCGAACTGAGCTGGTAGGCCTCGTCTATAAAGAGGATGCCGCCCATCGCGGAGTTGATTACTTGGGTGGTGATGGCCGGAGTCTCTCCGATATAACGTCCCCCAAGATTGCTCTTGTCCACCTCGATCACTTTGGGTGAAGGAAGGGCGCCCATAGAGTAAAGAATCTTGCCCATCAGGCGTGCGACGGTGGTCTTTCCCGTGCCCGGATTGCCCAGGAACAGGTAGTGCCCGAGGGGAATCTCCGGACGGCGGCCTTCCAGCTTTGCGCTCTCTATCTCGTTGTTGATGGTATGGGCCAGTTTGGTAAGGGAACTCTTGACCCCTTCCAGCCCGACCAGTGCATTGAGCTCCTCAAGACATTTGTCGATGGAAACCTTCTCCGGCTCTTCGTAAGGGATGTCCTCCGCCAGGGCGGTCCGCACAAGTTCCGGAGTCCACTGCTCAAAGGGAATGGACTTGAGACGGTTGTTGATGTTGGTCTTGGTCTCGGCCACTTTCTTAATCGCTTCACCGGCATTGCCGAACTTGTCGTTCTTCATTGCCACCATCCCCTGGAACATATTCAGGACCTTCATTCGCACGGTTTCGTCTGCCAGGGAGAAATTGTATTTCCTGGCCTTGGCGGCGCGTTCGTAAATCTCCAGAAGTTCTTCCGCGGAGTAGTCGTCGATGTGGATGGTATGGGAGAATCGGCGCGTCAGGCCGGGATTGGCTCCCAGGAAATCGGCCATCTCCTTTGGATAGCCGGCACAGACCACCACGAACTTGCCCGCCTCGTTCTCCATACGCGTCATCAGGACCTCCAGCGCCTTCTTGCCCTCGGGGCTGGTGCTCTGCCCGGTGGCATCCACGGGATTCAGGCCATAGGCCTCGTCGATGAAGAGCACTCCTCCCATAGCTTCCGTGATGGCCGCATCCATATTCTTGGCAGATTCCCCGGTATACTGGCTGATTATATCCTTGGGCTCTTTCTTCGTGATCCTGTCGGTGGACGTGACGCCAAGGGCACGGAATATCTTTCCCAGGGTGTTGGCCACGCTGGTCTTTCCCGTGCCGGGATTGCCGGTGAGGATGAAATTGTATTTGGTGAGGCCCTCTGCGGCCTCTCCCATTTCTATGAGCTGCTTCTGCACGGCGATTTCCTGGGCAATGCGCCTGATCGCATCCTTCACCGCCTTCATCCCCACGAAACCGTCCAGTTCCTTCATCACATCCTCGACGGAGATTTCCTTGGTGCTTTCTTCGCCCACGATATCGGCATAGCTGAGCACGTCGTCGCCGGCTCCGCGCTGGCTGTGGCGCTCGATTGCAAGATCGAAGAGGTTGCGCACCGCACGGGCATTGCCGAAGGTGTCCGTGCGCTTCAGGTACATCTTCTCAAAGACCTTCGGGAGCATCTCTTCCGCCTTGGGATCCAGAGTGAAAACGGTTTTCTCGTCGTTGTGAGCCAGGTACATACGGAACAGCTGCTCGAGCTCCTTTGCGTTGTAGTCGGGGAATTCGATGGTGACGTTGCAACGGGACGAGATGCCGGGATTCATCCTCACAAGCTCTCCCATCTCCTTGGTGTATCCTGCCATAATGCATACGAATTCGCCCTTCCGGTTCTCGAGAATGCTGAGGAGAGTGTTCAGTGCATCCATCCCATAACCGCCTTTACCGTCTCCGCTGCCCTTCAGCGCATAGGCCTCGTCGATGAAGAGGATTCCGCCCATCGCCTTGTTGACATAGTTCTTGACGTTGGCTTCGGAATCACCCACGAACTGGCCTATCAGATCCTTGCCGGAGATCTCTACGAACTGCCCGGTGGGAAGGGCACCTATCGCATTCAGCACTTCCCCGAACTTGCGGGCGAAGGTAGTCTTGCCTGTGCCGGGATTGCCGGTGAAGAGGTAATGGTCTTTCAGGAGCTTCTCTTTAACTCCCTTCTCTTTCTTTGTCTTGATGTTACGGATGATGGCCCTGATCTTATCCTTCACACTCTGGAGGCCGATAAAACCGTCGAGCTCCGCCAGAATCTGCTCCTCGCTTTTGGGGATGAAACATTCAGAGTTGTCTATATCCTGTGCTTCGACGGTCTTGCTGCCTCGCAGGCGCGCTTTCACATATATGTCTTCGGCCACTTTTTCCGAGAGATGCCCGTTGGTGTGCCCAAGTTCGACCTGCCGCATAAACCAGGCAAAGTGGGAATCCAGTTTCTGAGGGAGATCGTCGGAGACCCCTGCACCAAACCTGTTTTTCAGGACTTCCAGCGTGAGGGCTGTCAGGTCCGCGATCTTGAAAGCGGGGAGGATGAAATCGAACTCGAACAGCCTGTGAACGTCTTTGTTCTTCTCAAGGAACTCGGAAAGGTCGTTGTGAAGGCCGCACAGCAACACTATGGGCGCACCCTCGATGTTGCGCATGCGCCTGAACAGCTTGTCGAGCTGGGTCACGTCCGTAGCTTTGCTCTTTGGAAGAAGTTTCTGGGCGTTCGTGATGATCAGGATGCCTTCCTTCAGGGCGGAGATATTTTTGTCGAAATCGTTGGAAAACTCTCCCCAGTCGGCGGCGTCGACCACCTTCGGGGCGTGTTTTGCCACCCCGGCGGCAAGCATCTTGTCTGCGATGAGATGGGCGATGAAGTTCTTTCCGGTGCCGGAGTCACCGAGGATAAGGCTGTCCATGCCTATCCTGGTGCCACCCTGTGCTACCTGGAGTTTCTTGTCCATCTCGTCCAGCAGACCGACGATGTCGTCTTTTGCTATCAGGCCTTTCTGGCTGGACGCGCTTGCAAGCTCTTCTCCGCAAAAGCGGCAGTATTTTGCTTCGGGGCGGTTCTCCTTACCGCATTTCTTGCAGGTCATATGCTTATTCGGTTATTTCTATTGTTTTTTCGGCTTCCTTGGCCGCCTTACGGGCCGCTTTCCTCTCGGCCTTGATGTCCTTTGCGACTATCTTGTTTATCTTTTCCAGGGTCTTCTTGCTGAGACCTCCGGTCACAAAGAGATCGTTGGCCTTCTGGAATTCTTCCAGGGCCTTTTTCGTGCCGGGGCCGAAGGAACCGTCCGGCTTGCCGGTGGTATAGCCTTTGTCGAGGAGGAACTGCTGCAGTTTCAGCACATCTTCTCCTTTGTCTCCCTGTTTGAGGGGAGGGCAGTCCAGGTATGGCTCGATCTTCTCCAGGGCAGGGAACCAGGCCTGCACCACCGGGGCTGAAAACCTGTCGAAGCGTTCGCTTTTAGGAACAAGCAAACTGAAGCCTATGAGTACCCAGATCGCTCCGATGAAAATCAGGATATCCCTGCGGCGGGCCCTGATATCCCCGTTCCACAAGGAGATATCCTGGTCGTTGAATGCCCCGTTGAGGGATGAATCGAAGCTGATTTCGTTGCTGAACGCATAATAGAGAGGCTCAAGCACCTCTTCGTCGAAGCCCGGCTTATTGAACTTGCGGGCTTGTTTTGCATAGGAGCTGCCCAGGAATACCGTTCGGTACGTAAACCATCCTGTCACCGCCAGTGCGGCCAGGACGAAGAAATATAGGATGAACTGGCCAAGGAACTTGACCAGCATGACCAGCAGACCTCCGCCGATGGCTCCTCCTATCAGCGGCACAAGGCAGCCTTCTGAATCCGACTCGAAAAAGATGATGGCGGCGATGATGATGCCGAGAATCCAGATAATACCCTCCAGCTTGAAATTCGTTACATCCAGTATGGGATTGTCGATTATCGAAAAGACAAGCATTGCAATCAAGACAATGGCCGGGATGACGGCGAAAATGATCACTGCCACCCGCTGCAATGTGCTGCGAATGCTGAGCCCGTGCACCCTGGCCTTGCCACGTGAAAGAATGTTACCTGCTTCATCCCGTGCTTCGTCGAAACGAGATACGGGATATAGTTCCGGGTCAATCCTGCGAAGGTCTTCCACATAGTCGAGCAGCAGTTTTTCGTAAGCGAATTGCGGTTTCAGGTCGGCATTCGGATCTTCTTGATGAAAGATGCAGAGGAAGCCCGCCAGGCCCTTTTCCAACCATTCGGTCTTGAGCACTTTCTTGCTCTTGGCGAATACCTCTTCCCGGCTTCGTGCTGTCGTGCCGTCGGCAAATACATATTCCGGATCCACGCCGAAACCCTTGATAACCTTCATCATCGCAATCTGCATGCGTGAGTCGTTGTCCTTGGGCCCCGCCTTCTTCCTGTAGTCGTCGCTGTTACGGTCGGTGCAGTACACGAACCAGGAACGCTGCTGTTTGAAGCGCTGGCCCTTGCTGTCGAAGAAGTCGGTTATGTAGTGATAATCCTCGGGTGAGTCGAAGTTGTTGATAACGTTGATGAGTGTATCAAGGGGGATCTGACGGTTGAGCGGCGCGTATTTCGGATCTTCCCACTCGTCGACCAATTTGTCGAAATCTCCACCGAACCGGCTCCAGTATATATTGTATATCTTGTTGAAGAGCCGGCCTATGCCCTCCTGGGTCATAGCGTAATCTGGGTCAGAAGGGTCATTGCAAAGGTTGATGTCCGACAGGGGATCCACCATCTGCACCCTTACCATAAAGGTGGCACTGAGATTGCTCGAAGGGGGCAGTGCGTTTGCAAGGGCCTTGTTGTGCACCCACACCCACTCTTTGAAAACACCTGAGGCTATGTCACGTACTGTGTCCGGGTCGGCAAC
>ONFK01000265.1 GCA_900317065.1 uncultured Bacteroidales bacterium | reverse complement strand
GATATTTCCATTCCCTTGTACTGAGTCAGGAAGGTAGCGCCCCAGTCCAGGATGGTGAACCGGATGACGTACACGCAGAAGTTGAAAATGGAGATTATCCATATGTACGGATTGGCGAAGACCATCTTGTTGAGGTACTTCTTGAAGGCATCCCCCTTAAGGTTAAGCTGCTCCGTGACAGAGTCGGTTCCGGTCACATCATTCTTCTTCTCCATCTTCTCCACCGGCGGTAGGCCGACCGAAGCCGGGGAGTCCTTCAGGCCGAACAGGATTACCGGGAGGCCAAGGAGGGAAAGGATTGCCGGGACGGCAAAGCACAGATACCAGGCGCTGTAACCGAATTTCTGGAGAAGGAATCCGCAGAGGAACACCACGAGGCCGGCGCCGAAAGAGTGGGAAGTGTTCCATATGGACTGCTTGGTAGCCAGTTCGGACGGTTTGACCCAATGGGCCAGGATGCTCAGGCAGGGAGGGACACCCATTCCCTGGAGGTAGCCGTTCAGCACCCAGAGCGAACCTATAAGATAGACCAGCCCCATCGTGGCCTTTCCCTCGCCGTCCAACAGGTTAAAGACGCCGTTGAGTTTCGGCGAGAAACAGATGGCGAGGTTGATGATGCAGGACAGCACGAGCCCCAGGCTCATCAGCAGCCGCTTAGAATAGCGGTCCGCAAGCAACCCGTTTATCATCCTCGACACTCCGTACACAATTCCGTTGAGAGTGAGGAAGATGCCGAGCTGCACCTTGCTCAGGCCCAGTTCCGCTTCCATCGCAGGGATGGCCGCGCTGAAATTCTTGCGCAGGAAGTAATAGCAGATATAGCCCAGCATGAGGGCTATCAGGGTGCGCCATTGCCAGCGCACATATTTTGTGCGGACAGCCTTATCCATTTATTTCGTGTTGTCGAAGGTGAAATCCTCCCAGGGAAGTTCTGCATCCTTGCCTTTGTCCAGCACATCCGCGACGTGGCAGAGAAGAGGGAATTCGGAAAGGTCGACCTGCCCGAGTTCCGCTTTGCGGACAACCGCCTTGTAAACCCTGCGGGATACCACCAGGCTTTCCAGAGTGACACCTGCAAGGATGTCGAGGGCCTCTTCATAGGTCTTGCCTTCGCCCAGCAGAATACCAATCTTGCGGGTACGTCCGCCATAAACCGTAACATAAAGATCGCCTATGCCGATGTTGACACAGTCTTCCTCGGCCCCCTGTATTGCAAGGAGCTTGCGCATCTCGCAAGTCGCCTGATAGAAGGCGGCAGCCTGCGAATTGAAGTGCAGGCCGGCCTCGGGGCCGTTCGCACGGTTGACGAGTCCTATGGTGAGCGCGATTCCGAGGGCATAGCCGTTCTTGAGGGCCACGGCGCTTTCAAGACCTGTCACGTCGTTGGTAAGGGAGATATGATAGTAGGAGGTCTTCATCGCCTCTTTCATCATCTTGATTTCGGCCGAATACTCTCCGCAAAAAGCCACCTCAGAATGGTCGTGATAAACGAGTTCATAAGAGGTGCAGGGGCCGCCGATGGCATTGATTGTCCGGTGGATACCCTTCTTCGCAAGTTCCCGCTGCCAGTAATCCGGATAAGAAATCAGGGTGCCGTCCTCCAGGTTGATGAGTCCCTTGGTGACGGAAAGAACGGGAACCGAAGGATCGAGTTCGCTCAGAACCGCATCCAGGAACCAGTCCACGCCGAAGGAAGATACACCTCCGATAACGAAATCCGCTCCTGCGACGGCAGTCTTCCAGTCTTCGAACTGGTAATAACTTATTCCCTCAGGGAAATCCTTTTCGAATTTGGGATGACGTCCTGTCTTGCGGCTGGTTTCAATAATGTCTTTGTCGAGAGGAGTACCTACCAGTGCCACCTCGTTACCGTTCTCACGTGCAGGGAATGCAAGGGCGGACCCCATCATTCCCGCACCGATAATCACAATCTTCTTTTTCATATCTACTTTGAATTATCTTGCTTTTTGAGTTTATTCATACGTTCGACGCTCCACATACGGAATGCGCTCGGCCAGGGAGCAAGTATATCGCTGAAATAGCCGGCCTCTATGACCGGACGGTACTTTGTAAACCGTGCCTGGAAAGCGGCTTCGCTTTGGCTTCCCACGGGACGCTGCTGACCGTGGACCAGCTGACCCTTATGCGTTGTGATGCCCTGGACGGCATTCGCCCACATCAGTTTTGCAATCCGTTCCCATGCAGGATTTCCGGTGAGTGATGCAAGTTCCAGCAGGTCCGGCACAATCAGTTCGCCCCAGGTATCGATCCCATGATGCTCTGCGCTCACGGCCGTCCCCCCTGTGGTATGGTATCCGTATTTCGAAAAATCGGTTTCAGGCCCGTAAATACCGTCAAAAAAGAACATCCAGCTTGAAAAATAATAGGCTGCCTTCTCCGCCCTCTCCAGATGGACGGGATCTCCCGTTATGCCAAACAGCCCCAGTGCGCCGTTGACCAGGGGCCATGAGGTCTCCTTGTCTATGCAATAACAGTCTATCGCCCCTGCAGTACATTCGAAACGGTCG
>ONFK01000148.1 GCA_900317065.1 uncultured Bacteroidales bacterium | reverse complement strand
TAAAGCCCAGCATCTTCTTGCCAAAAAAGAAGGAATACAAGTATCCCCGGTTGAGTGTCTTCGGTTGTGCTGTGGGTGCAATTATACTATTTGCAATCATTGGCACAGCCACTGCCCCGAAAGAGATGCTGGAATCTGACACACCTTCCGCCAAGCAAATCGAAGAAACCGCACCGGAGCTGATTCAACTATCCGATGAGCAGTTGACAAAGATCCTGAAGCATGATTTTGACAGTCTATATAATCGCCTGGTAAATATTGATACGATTGACCCTCTTTCTTGCGACCGGAAGGGAATGCATAAGGAGATTCAGAGTTTTCTTTATGATGGTTGGTGGAATCTTATGGAGTCTGCTGATTCATCTCGAACTAAATTGCCTCTCTGCCGGAAAGAATACGCAAATGCCTGCAAGAAGTATGATAAAGAGTATGCAAAGTTCCTAATTTACGGTAATGAGGATGAGTTTGAGGTAAAGGAGTGGGCAAAATATGAGGCGGAGAGAGTCCTGCGTCAAGTTCTTAAAGATCCCAAGAGCCTCGAGATTATTGAAGTGTCGTCCTGTACAAAGGTGGCAAAGGGTTATCGGTGCATCGTTAAGTATAGGGCAAAGAACGGTTTCGGAGGGTATAATGTTGATAACCTGGATATGGTTCTGGCTTGGAAGGATGAAGAAGGGTTGTACCGGTGTATTGATGCAAAATAGATACGAAAGAAAAAGGGCTTCAACGCCCTTTTTCTTCCCTCTACACCGGCACAAAACTATCTATGCCGGGAATTAGTGCAAGACCGGTTTTTTCAAGGTGGATCTGACCGGCTGAATCGATAAAGCTGATGGTGAAGGTCTTGTCATTGAGCTCCCTTGCTTGCCAATCCTTCTCACCATCATCGTCCATTCTGATAATCCTGATTCTGTCTCCTGATTTCATAGCATCACCTCCCTTCACGGACTGATATAATCTCCTCAATATCCCAGTATTCAGACTCTACCTCACTCCGGGCTTCATCGGCGGAATTTGCTTCACACCACACATGGCAGACATCATGATCCGAAGAGCTAATGTAATCAATATAGTAAGTCTTCATAGCTCAGCCCTCCACGATTTCTAAAGAGTTGCAGATTACCTCTCAGTTGGTTCTATCGCAGCCGGTATTATCTGTATAACAGTGCATCCTTACCCTTCCGATGAGATGTACTTTGCTACCTTTCTGGATCCTTTCAAGCGATTATTCAGTCAAGTTGAGTTTTGCTAACCTCGCAAAAAGATGTATATTTGCATCAAACGAAGGGTTCTATGAGTACTAAGGATATTATTCAAGGAATCAAGGAAGTGGCATTACAGGTGCTACCGGAGGGAGCAGATGCTATTCTGTTCGGCTCGCGTGCTCGTGGTGATGCACGTGCTGATTCTGATTGGGATATCTTGATACTCATAAATGGAATCAAAGCTACTGGAGAGGATTTCGATAAGTATGCATATCCTTTTGTGGATTATGGTTGGTCTATCGGGGCGCAGATTAATCCTCTCATTTATTCTTACGAGGATTGGCAGAAGCGTAGCGTTACGCCATTTTATAAAAACGTTCAAGCAGAGGGGATTAGTGTATGCCGTTAACGGATGAGAACAGGTTAAACAACTGATTTATCCTAATGCCTGGTTTTTTCACCTATTTTACACCAATCATTATCTAACTATATCTTAAATCATTGAAAATGAATGGCTTGTCAAGGTATTATAGTGCATTGATCTCCCGCACAAAAGAGGCCGGTTGATTGTTTCAACCGGCCTCTTTTGTGTTAGAATATACCTTATTACATGTTTGCGGCTTTCCGCATCAGTTGCACAAGCTGGGCGCGAAGGTCGTAGGGGTCGAATTCGAGGGAAGACTCCACCAGTTCCATGGCGAGGCTTGCATTTGCGGATCCCTTGTATTTGGAATCCCTGAGCCAGAGGCCGTAGGCGGCAATGCCTGCTGCAAAGTTGAAATTGTCGGAAGGCTCTGCAATCGCAGAATCGACAATGAGTGAAAGATCCCTGCTGTCTTCCCCAAGTGCCTTTTTGTAGCGGACATCGAAATTTGCCACAGGCGTCCCCGCCGCGAATCCTTCCGCCGGGATTATCTCATATAGGGCCGTAATGGTCTGTCCCGCTCCGATTTCCCCTGCATCTTTCTTGTCATCTTCAAAGTCCTCGTTAGCCATCATGCGGTTCTCGTATCCAATCAGGCGGTAACTGTCGACCGAGGCGGTGTCGAAGCGAACCTGGCATTTGGTGTCGTTCGCTACGGCATAGAAACGGCTGCGTTCGTTCACGAATACTTTCATCATCTCCTCTTCGGAATCTATATATGTATATGTTCCGTTTCCGTGATTCGACAGGTCTTCCATGCGTGCATCCTGGAAGTTCCCGGTACCGAAACCCATTATGCTCAGGTAGATACCCTTTTCAAGATAACTCTCCACCATTTCCAACAGAGCGGACGTGCTGGATACGCCGACATTGAAGTCTCCGTCCGTACACATGATTATCCGGTTGTTGCCTCCTTCCGCATAATGCTCCACAGCTTCTTCGTAAGCCATCTTCATGGCCTCTCCGCCGGCCGTCGAACCGCTTGCCTTGAGCCCCCTGATGGCTTTCTTTATAGCGGAAGCATCTTTTACAAGGGTGGACTCGAGCAGCTTCTTGACGCTCCCCGAATATGTTATGATTGCAATCCTGTCGTCCGGACGCATATAGTCGATCATATTGCAAAGGCCGGTCTTGAGCAGTTCGATGCGGTCGCTGCCCTGCATCGATCCGGAAGTGTCTATCAGCAGGATGTAGTTCGCATCCGGTATCTCGCTGTCTTTCATGGATTTGCCTTTCAGGCCGAGCCGAAGAAGTTTGTGCCCGTCAGCCCATGGGCAGTCTCCGAGTTCGGCATTTATTCCCAGACTCTCCTCTCCGGACGGGTCATTGTAATCGAAGGTGAAATAGTTGAGGAATTCTTCGATTCTGACAGAATTTGCATCCGGCAGAAAGCCCGAATTGATGCATCGCCTCATATATGAGTATGCTGCTCCGTCGGCATCTACCGAGAAGGTGGAAACCGGCTGCTCCGACACTTTGACGAAGTCATTCTCCTGGATCTTGTTGAAAACATCTCCGCTTTCGGCACCCTCCTGACGGGATTCGCTAAGGCCGGCTGCAGGTTCATAATAAAATCCGTCTTTCATGCAAGACGCAAGAGAAGTTCCGACTGCAATTGTGATTGCTAATAAGATGTATTTTTTCATAATTCTTGTGTTTTTCTGTAAATTAAACTCGTTTTTGACGGAATCTTGCATCTATATTTAAACGAAAGTTTTCATGCAAGAATCCGTGCAACCCGGATTTATAATACAGAAGCAAACAAAAGAATATGAATCGCCCGGTCAATATTTTATCAATCGTTTTATCGGTCCTCCTTGCCGCAGGATGCGCCAAAGAAATGGCATTGAATGAATTACCAGAAAATGTGGAAGGACGGCCATTATCCTACGCGGCAATCGTCAGCGTGAAACAGTCTCCGACCGACACCCTGTATTTTCAGGTGGACGATACCACACGTCTGTTCCCGCGGAATTTCACGGACGAAAAGCTGGTAGGGGAGCGCATCGTATGCGATATCTCCGTATACAATAAGGTGATGGGCAGTTACGGGTATGTGACGGATGTCAATTATTACGATTCGATAGACAAAGGCGAGTTCACCGCAGACGCGTCGGCTTCGGGAGATGACGGACTGGACATAGTGTTCGACTGGATGACCGGCGCGGAGGACGGATATCTGACCCTGCATTACTCTACTTGGTGGGGGGATGAAGGCATTAGGCACCGGTTCCACCTGGTAGCCGGAACCAATCCCGAGGATCCATACGAACTTGTGCTCCGCCATGACGCTGCAGGCGACAAGCATCAAGAGCAAGGGGAATCGCTCGTATATTTCGACATAAATACACTTCCGGAAACGGGAGATGAATATAGGATACTTACGCTAAAATGGAAGGACAGTGCCGGAAAGACGGAATCTCATAAGTTCGGTTTCAAGAGCAGGAAATGAGCTGAGCGAACTCGAACTGCTGAAGCGGATCCGCAGCGGGGAAGCGTCCGGAATGCGATTGTTATATGATCGCTATATCGGGTATCTCACTGCGGTATGCTCCCGTTATGTCGTGGATTCCGCGGCCGTCAAGGATATCCTGCAGGATGCGTTCGTGAAGGTGTTCAGCAAGTTGGACGGATTCGAATACCGCGGGGAGGGAAGCCTCAAGGCATGGATGAGCCGCATTGTGGTGAACGATTCACTCAAGAACCTCCGCGGTGCAGGGCGCCTGAAATATGTGGACGAACTGCCGGATACGGAAGGGGAGGGAGAGATCGAAGGCATGCCCGAGGTGCCTGTGCGCGAACTGGCGGAGATGATAAAGAGCCTGCCGGACGGCTACCGGACCGTATTCAATCTCTTCGTGTTCGAGAAGAAATCGCACAGGGAGATAGCGGGATTGCTGGGCATCAAGGAAGACTCGTCGGCATCGCAGTTCTTCCGTGCGCGTGCGATGCTTGCAAAAAAGATCAAAGATTATTGGAAGAAGCAAGGATATGAACAGTAACAAGGATTGGACAGATAAACTTCCGGAACTCTTCGAGGGGTATACGGAAGCTGAACCGGATGGGCTGTGGGACGCAGTCCGTGCCGGAATCGAACCCAAGAAAAAACGGCCTTTCGGCGCCCTGTGGTATGCGGGAGTTCTGCTCGCAGCAGCGGCCGTGGCCGCGATCGCGCTTCTTCTGTGGAATGTTTTGCGCATCGGGTTCCGGAGACGCTGCCGGGGAGGTATCCCCATCTTCCGCCTGTCTCTCCGAGACCCCTCCCGGCAAAGCCGGGCCCCTCCCGTTACAGCCACGGGATGCTATGGCTCCAGATGGGGACACCTCCCCGGCAGCGTCTCCGGAACCCGATGCGCAAAACATTCCTGAAACGCACATGGACGGTGAAAATAAAGGGACCGATGTGCAAATCACCCCCGAGACGCATACGGAGAAGCCGCGTGTAACGGAACAGCCAAAGAAAATGCCAGTCAGGAAAAAGCCTAGTGTCAAAGTTCAGGCAGGGATATCCGGATTGGGGCAGATGAGCCCGAAAACCATGCAGACAGTCGTCAGTTCGGGCACTCCGTCCGTGGCGGCCGCAACAAAAGCCTGGAGCGGAGGCTCTTTCGATTTCGGCATGGTTTCCCGCAACAAGCCGTCGACTACGGAGACTTCCCACTGGCAGTCCGCCCGCATTGCCCTGAGCCTCAAATGCAGCATCGGAGAGAGGTGGGGAGTGGAATCCGGGATATGCATGTCTACTCTGAGTACCTCCATAAACACGGAGTCCGGCAATAGCACCAAGAAAACAAACCGGCATGTGGAATACTTGGGCATCCCGCTGTATGTCAACTACAATGCCTTGCAGTGGAACAGATTCAGTGTCTACATGACCGCCGGACCCATGTATGAATTTGCGACCGGCGTGCATCTGGAGAGCGAGTCGTATTTGAATGGAAAAAGGGTATCGTCATCAACTGACGATACCCTCCAAAAAGACGGAATCTGGTCGCTGAATGCCGGTGCCGGGCTACAGTGGAACGTTACGGAGCACAGCGCCCTTTTCGTGCAGCCGGGATTCTCATATCACTTCGCCGGCGGAAACCACATAGAGACTTACTACACGGCCCATCCGGCATCCTTCAACCTCGCAATCGGCTACAGGCTTACACTGTTTTAGCAGGCAGTTATCTTGTCGATGCGACGCTGATGGCGTCCTCCTGCAAATTCGGTGTTCAGCCAGGTGCGCACTATCGATACGGCCATCCTGTAGGAGATGAAACGTGCGGGAAGCACCAGCACATTGGCATTGTTGTGCTCCTTCACCAATTCTCCGATCGCCGTATTCCAGGCAAGGCCGGCGCGAATTCCCTTATGATGATTGAGGGTGATCGCCATCCCGTTGCCTGTGCCGCAGATTGCGATTCCGAGGTCGCATTCGCCC
>ONFK01000078.1 GCA_900317065.1 uncultured Bacteroidales bacterium | reverse complement strand
GGAATAGAAAATGCCCGAATCGGCATACACGGTGGGAGAGAAAACAGAAATCTCGCCACTTATGCTGCGGCCCCACACCTGCAGGGCTATCATTATCGGGAAAATGGGCAGTATCGCTATCCAGAAGCGCCTGAGGGACGGCTTGGAGTAGAGGAATACAAACCCGCAGACGATGAAAATGCCGAGGGCGAGGAAAAGCAGGATGGGATTCACGGCGATCACGGGCCCCGGAGAGTCGTATACGAGCTTGAACTTGGGCACCCCACCGACGCAGACCTCCCTGCCCTCGCTGAAGGAGATGGGCTGTATGCTGTACGGGAGAGGATCGGCGGAATTGTTGTTCACTATCTCGAGGCCCGCTATGATGTGCACGTCCAGGCTGTCGACGGATTTGGCCAGATACCACTTGGGCCCGAGATTGCAGAAAGACACTTCGTTTCCGATCGACGCGAGCGGCGACCTGCCCGGGGAGCGCGGATTTGCAATTGCGTCTACCAGCACGCCGGAGCGGATATCGTCGTTCATCACAGGGAAACGGTTGCACCAGCTCTGCAGCGAATCGCCCACATAACGGTAGACGACCATGTCCTGCGGCAGGCCTTTCAGTTGCAGCCACTCGTCGGAAGGCTGGTCCAATGCGCTTGCGATGTAACGGTCGAGCACGGCCATACGGTGATTCACCGTACGTTCGAGCCTGTCCGCAGTCATATCCGCACGCCTTGCGGGATAACTGCCGAGACTGGAAAGCCCCAGCAGAATCAGACTGACCGCAAGAAGGCAGCCTGCGACGATATCCATTACTTTGCGCCTGTTCATTCGTGATGGTAGGGTTCCCCTTTGATTATGGTAAACGCCCTGTACAACTGCTCTGCAAAAATCGTTCTCACCATCTGGTGCGAGAACGTCATCTTGCCCAAAGATATCTTTCCGCCCGCTGCGGCGTAAACCTCGGCGCTGAAGCCGTAGGCCCCGCCTATTACGAAGCAGATGTCTTTTCCGCCGTGGCACATGCGGTCCTGAAGCCATCCGGCGAACTCCAGCGAGCGGAACTCCCTGCCGTGTTCGTCGAGAAGAATGATCTCCATTCCGGCGCTCTCCCTTAGGATCGCGGCGCCCTCTTTCGTCTTTATCTGATCCTCGCTAAGGGAGGATGTATTCTTGAGTTCGGGGATCTCCCTGAGTTCGAAACGGGCATAATGCTGCAGGCGGGACACATACAACTGCAGCCCCTCCCTCACCCAAGAGACATCCGTCTTTCCGACCGTAAGGAGAACTATCTTCATAAAGTGCAAAGATAATGATCTGGCGCAGTATTTGCAAAAGAACTTTACGTATGCAGTTTAGATTCAAAGCATTCATCATAGCAACGCTGATGCTGTGCACCGCCGTGGGCGCAAAGGCCCAGAGCGGGAGTTACGATGTATTCGTCCCCATATCGAAATACATCTCGCAGGGCAATGCAGACGCCCTTTCCGCCTGGTTTTCGGACAATCTGGACATCACGATCCTTTCGAAGGGAGGCAACTCCAGCAAAGTCCAGGCCAAGCAGATAGTCAACAACTTTTTCAGCACGCATACGCCAAGGTCTTTCGAAATCACCTACACAGCCGGCCGGGCGAATATGAAATATGCGCTCGGAAATCTCAATGCCGGCGGCGAAACATATCTGGTGACGATTTTCGTCTACTGCAACGACGAAAACAATCAAATCCAGCAGTTCAAGATAGAGAGAGTACAATAAAAGATGAACGGCGGCCCGTACGGGTCGCCGCTCATTTATTCCGGATGGCGGGATTACACCCTCTGACCGTAGGAACGGTCGGTGGTGTTCACGGTGATCACGTCGCCCTGGTTGATGAAGAGGGGAACCATGATCTTTGCACCTGTCTCGAGGGTGACTTCCTTGAGAGCAGAGGTGGAAGCGGTGTTACCCTTGACTGCAGGCTCCGCATAAGTGACTTCGAGAGTCACGTAGGTGGGGAGTTCGCAGGTAAGGCAGCGCTCCTCGTCGGAGACGAACATCATTTCGACGTGCTGGCCTTCTTTCATGAGGTCTGCATTCTCGACCACGTCGTGAGGGAGGTGAATCTGCTCGTAGGTTTCCTCGTGCATGAAGTTGAATCCGTCCTCATCGCCATAAAGGAACTGATAGGGGCGGCGCTCCACGTTGATGGTCTCGATCTTTGCACCGGCGGTGAAAGTATTCTCGAGGATGCGTCCGTTTTCGAGGTGGCGGAGTTTGGTCTTCACGAAAGCGGGGCCTTTGCCGGGCTTCACGTGCTGGAACCAAACGATCATACAGGGCTTACCGTTGAAATTGAGGTAGAGGCCGTTCTTGAAATCTGCAGTTGTTGCCATATAAGTACTTATTGATTAATTTCGTGTATAACGCGCAAAAATAAGGATTCTGCGTCATTAATGCAAATTTTTGATTTGCGAAGCCACTTCTTCGAGCAGCCACTTGGGGGTGGAAGTAGCTCCGCACACCCCTACGTTATCTTCCGGACGGAACCATACGGGATCCAGTCCGGAAGCATCCACGATGCAGTATGTGCGGGCATTCTCGCTTCTGCAGAGCTCCGACAGCACCTTTCCGTTGGAACTCTCGCGCCCGGAAACGAAAACCACGACGTCGTGGCTGCGGGCGAATTCGGCCAGTTCCCTGTGACGGGACGCCACCTGCCTGCATATGGTATTGTGCACGGCAAGAAGATCCGGCGACGCCATCTTCTGAGCAAGCGTATTGCATATCTGCTCGTACTCCACAGGGCTTTTTGTAGTCTGGGAGAAGATGTCGATGTGTCTGGACGTGTCGATCCGGCCGTCGGAGAGAGCCTGCTTCAACTGGGCGGAATTCTCTATCACCACGGCCTTCCCGTCCACCTGCCCCACAAGGCCGAGGACTTCCGCATGTCCTATCTTGCCGAAGATCACGAACTGCCCTTCGGGAGCGTTGCGCTCGGCCGCTTCGCGTATGCTTTTCTGGATGTTCAGTACCACGGGGCACGTGAAATCGACGACCTTGAACCCTTTTTCGCCCGCCTGGACATAAGTGCACGGCGGCTCCCCATGGGCCCGTATCAGAAGTGTCTTTTGCGCGGAGACCGGCGCTTTTCCGGCTGAGCCTTTTTTTGGCGAAGACGGGAATGACGCCGGCGCAGCGCCAAGAGAGGTCAAGGTTACAAGCCCTTTGGCGTGCAGACGCGCCAACTCGGCTTCGTTGTGGACTATGGCGCCGAGGGAATACAGGCAGCCGTTTTCGGCAAGGAGCCTCTCCGCACCCTCGATGGCACGGATCACTCCCCCGCAGAAACCGGAATTCCTGTCGATCTCTACCGTCATCAGCCCAGAATGCCGAACTTGCCCTGGATCAATCCCTGGATCCAAACAAGTTCCTCATGCAGGTTCATATCGGAATTGTCCAGCTCGAAAGCGTCCTCCGCACGCCTGAGAGGAGATGTCTCGCGGTGGGAATCGATGTAGTCGCGCTCCTTGAGGTTGGCCATCACCTCTTCCATCGTGGCGGGCGTCCCCTTCGCCTGGAGTTCGTCGAAGCGGCGCCGGGCGCGGACTTCGTCGCTGGCAGTCATGAATATCTTGAGCTCCGCGGCCGGGAACACGGTGGTTCCGATGTCGCGTCCGTCCATTATGACGCGGCCCTTGATGCTGAAAGCATGCAGGCGCTCATCCACCCAGGAACGCACGAAAGGCACGGCCGAAACCGGACTCACCTGCGAGGAGACCTCCATGGTGCGGATCTCTTTTTCGATGTCGCGCTCGCCGCTGAAGAGCCGGGTGCCGCCGTCCTCCGGACGCTCGAAATGCAGGTCGAATCCTGCATCCAGCGCCGCCTTGAGAGCCGGTTCATCGATGCCGGAAGGCCCGATGAAGCCCTTCTCCAGAGCGAGCAGCGTCACTCCCCTGTACATTGCACCTGAATCGAGATACAAAAAACCGAAATGCTTCGCCACAAGCTTTGCGAAGGTACTTTTGCCGGTGGAAGACCAGCCGTCCACGGCGATGATGATGTCGGGTACTGCTATCATACGAAATCTTTTACGTCTTTTTCCGAAACCGGATTGCCTCCGAGTATGAGCAGGCGCTCAACCACATTGCGCAGTTCCCGGATATTGCCCGGCCAGTGCCTCTCCTGGAGGAGTCGGATGGCGCCCTCGCTGAAATTCACGACGCTCTTGCCGCTCTCGGCGCAGATCTGTTCCACGAAATAGTTCACGAGCTCGGGGATGTCTTCCTTGCGCTCGTCCAGGGACGGCACTCTGATCAGAATGACGCTGAGGCGGTGGTAGAGGTCTTCGCGGAAACGGTTCTCCTCGATCTCCCTGCGGAGGTCCTTGTTGGTCGCCGCTATCACGCGCACGTCCACTTGTATGTCCTTGTCTGAGCCCACGCGGGAGAGTTTTTTCTCCTGCAGCACACGAAGCACCTTGGCCTGCGCGGCAAGCGACATGTCCCCGATTTCGTCAAGGAAAAGGGTGCCTCCGTCGGCCTGCTCGAACTTGCCCTTGTGCTGCTTGATCGCAGACGTGAAGGAGCCTTTCTCGTGTCCGAAAAGTTCGCTCTCGATGAGTTCGGAAGGGATGGCCGCGCAGTTCACTTCGACATACGGCATGGCGCTGCGTTCGCTCTGCTGGTGCAGACTGCGGGCAACCAGTGCCTTTCCGGTGCCGTTCGCTCCGGTTATCAGCACGCGGGCATCGGTAGGAGCGACCTTCGCGATCATGTCCCGTATCTGCTGAAGTGCAGGCGAAGAACCTATCATCTGCTGTCCGTACACCTTTTTCTTGAGCACCTTGTTGTCTTTTACGAGGGTGGTACGTTCGGACGCGTTCTTCACGGTAATCAGTATGCGGTTGAGATCGAGGGGCTTGGGGATGTAGTCGAAGGCTCCGCGCTTGATGCAGTCGATCGCGGTGTCGAGATCGCCGTGGCCTGTTATCATCACGACGGCCGAGTCGATGCCCTCGTTCCGCACGTGGTCCAGTACCTCGTTCCCGTCCTTGACCGGCATTTTTATATCGCAGAACACCACGTCGTAATGCTCCCTGCCTATCATTTCGATTCCGGCGGCGCCGTCTTCGGCGAGGTCGACCTCGTATCCTTCGTCGCAAAGTATCTCCTTCAGCGAATTCCTGATAGAGCGTTCGTCGTCTATTACAAGTATTTTCATGCTTCCTCCTTTTTCTGTTGGGCAATCATCTCCGCGTGCTCACGCTGCGCGCGCTCCACCGAAACGGAACGTTTGAGCACGAACCCGGACCCCAGATACTTGGTGCGCACATCCTCGTCGCCGGCGAGGGCCTCGGGCGTGCCCTGCTGGAGGATCGTGCCCTCGTAGAGCAGATATGCGCGGTCGGTGATGGCGAGGGTTTCGCCCACGTTGTGGTCGGTGATGATCACCCCGATATTACGATATTTGAGTTTGGCGATAATATACTGGATGTCTTCGACGGCGATGGGATCGACGCCGGCGAAGGGTTCGTCGAGCAGGATGAACTTGGGGTCGATGGCAAGCGCCCGTGCGATTTCGCAGCGCCTGCGCTCACCGCCGGACAACTGGATTCCAAGGCTCTTGCGCACCTTGGAAAGATTGAACTCGTCGATCAGCTGCTCCATCCGCTCCTTGCGTTCGGCCTTGGACATGCCTGTCATCTCCATGACGGAGAGGATGTTGTCCTCGACGCTCATCTTGCGGAACACGGACGCCTCCTGAGGCAGGTATCCCACACCTTTCTGGGCACGTTTGTACATGGGAAGACCGGTGAGTTCCTCGTCGTCGAGGAAGATGCGGCCCTCGTTCGGCACTATCTGGCCGGTAATCATGTAAAAGCTGGTCGTTTTGCCGGCGCCGTTGGGCCCGAGAAATCCCACGATTTCGCCCTGATTGACTTCCATCGACACACCTTTCACGACGGTGCGTACGCCATATTTCTTTACGAGATTCTCGCAGCGAAGTTTCATTTCTGTACTAGTTTGCATCCAGGCCCAGGTCCTTTACGAGACTGAGCACCTCAGGATTTGTATTCATCAATTCTTGTGCCTTTTCTGCAGGAAGATACACCTTCGGCGCAATTTCCTCAACCTGCTTCACGGTGACGAAGAGCCGGACCTTGCCGTTGCCGAGTATTCTCGCAAAGCTGGTTTCCATATTGCGCAGCAGCCCGTTCTCTATCCATTGCTTCTGGGCCTCGTTGGTAACCTCGAAACTCACGTTCATGAATCCGTCTTCTTCCGCGAAAGAAAGTGCGGCGCTGGACAGGGCATTCTCCAGACGGGGCTTGCCCTTTGCGGACTCGGAAACCAGTTCAGGCCACTTCGCACGGATTTCGTCTTCCGTGGGGATCCTGTTCTCAGGCTCGGCGGCAAGCTTTTCAGAAGCATCTTCCGTACGGGCCTTGCCGGACGATGCGGAAGAGGCTCCGTCTTCCTCCCCGGAAAGAAGGCCGGACATCACCTTCCTCGCGCGGCTGCCGCGCTTGGGGGCGGCTTCGGGTGCGGGCTCCGCAGCAGGAGCGGTGCTTGCAGGTGATGCATGGGCAGGAGCAGGGGCAGGGGCCGAAACAGGAGCAGGAGCCGAAGCCGAAGGTGCTGCGGGGGTTGCAGGAACTGCAGGTGCTGCGGGGGCCGCTGCGGTCGTTTCATTATGTACCGTTGCCGGAGCGGAGACGGCCGCGCTTTCCGGCATACCTCCGAGGAACGCCAGTTTCATCAGGGCATATTCGATGTGCAGGCGCTGGTTGGTGCTGGATTTGTACCCTGCCTCGCAGGCGGTAGTGATACCGAGCGAGTCGTAGATGAACTGCAGGGTGCAGCGGCCGGCCTGCTCACGGTAGCGTCCCTTGAGCGATTCCGGCAGATCCAGCAGAGATTCCAGTCCTCCGGTGCGGGCCACCAGCAGATTCCGGAAATGCTCCCCTAGGGCCGACACGAAATGCAGGGCGTTGAAGCCCTTGGAAAGAATGTCGTCGAACTCGAGAAGGGCCTTGGCATAGTCCCCGGCCAGGAAGAAATCCACCAGCTTGAAAGTATAATCGTAGTCCAGCACGCCCAGATTGCGGATGACATCTTCGTAGTGGATGTCGCTGCCGCAGAAAGCCACGGTCTGGTCGAAGATGGTGAGGGCGTCGCGCATGGCTCCGTCCGCCTTCTGTGCTATCACGTGCAGGGATTCGTCATCCACCTTCACGCCTTCCTTGTCCGCGATTCCCCGAAGGTTGCGCACCATGTCGGAGATGCCGATGCGGTTGAAGTCGTAGGTCTGGCAGCGAGAAAGGATGGTAGGGAGCACTTTGTGCTTCTCGGTGGTGCAGAGTATGAAGATGGCA
>ONFK01000006.1 GCA_900317065.1 uncultured Bacteroidales bacterium | reverse complement strand
AGCGTGCACGTTTCTCGGCCCAAAGTGCGCTTGCTGTCCGCTTTTGTAGGACAGTATGCACACCCCCGTATGCAAAAGCCCCGGTTTTGCATACGGGAGGCTCGAAAACCGAAGGGTTGTATGCAAAAATGGCCGTTTTGCATACGCCCGGCATATAGTTGAAGATTAATTGTTATTTTTGCAATATGAAGAAGACAGTATTAGTATCCGGCGGTGCCGGATTTATAGGAAGCCACGTGACCGTGGAACTCAAACAGGCAGGGTACGACGTACTCATAGCCGACAATTTCAGCAACTGCGACGAAACAAACTACAATGGCGTCTGCGAGATCCTCGGGGAGAAACTCCCCCTCGTGAAGATGGATTTCTGCGATGCAGCAGCAGCCGACAGACTCTTTGCCGACAACAAGATAGACGCCGTCATCCACTTCGCCGCCTTCAAGGCAGTGGGCGAAAGCGTGGCGGAACCCCTCAAATACTACAAGAACAATCTCGAATCCTTCATGAACGTGCTGGAGGCCGCCCAGGCGCACGGATGCAAGAACGTCCTGTTCTCATCTTCCGCAACCGTCTACGGCGAGCCCGACGCAGTGCCCGTGACCGAGCAGAGCCCCCGCAAACCTGCCACATCCCCCTACGGAAACACCAAGCAGATGTGCGAAGATATCCTTCAGGACAGCGTCCGCGCCTCGAAGGGCGGTCTGAACGGAATCCTGCTGCGCTACTTCAACCCCATCGGAGCGCACCCCAGCGCCTTGATCGGTGAACTCCCCCGCGGCGTGCCCAACAACCTCGTCCCCTTCATCACCCAGACCGCCATCGGCAAGCGCGAGTGCCTCAGCATCTTCGGCAACGACTATCCCACCGATGACGGCACCTGCCTGCGCGACTACATCGACATCGTGGACCTCGCGAAGGCCCATGTGTATGCCGTGCGCCGCATGCTCGACGAGCAGATGAAGGCCCCCTGCGAGGTGTTCAACATCGGCACCGGCCGCCCCGTGAGCGTGCTGGAACTGGTGAACGCCTTCGAGAAGGTGAACGGCCTCAAACTCAACTGGAAGTTCGCACCGCGCCGCGCCGGCGACGTGACCGCCATCTGGGCGGATCCCACCCTCGCAAACAAGGAACTCGGCTGGAAGGCAGAGCGCAGCGTGGAGGAGACTCTCGCCGCAGCCTGGGCCTGGGAGAAGCGCCTGGCAGGCAAGTAGTTCGCCCGATGACGGTAGGCCTCATATCCGACACCCACGGGGTTTTCAGCCAGGAGTTCCGCGAGTTCCTGGAGCCAGTCGACGAACTCTGGCATGCCGGAGACTGGGGTGGCGACGACGCTTTCCTCCAGAGTATCAAGGACTTCAAGCCTGTCGTGGGAGTCTACGGAAACTGCGACGGCCTGCCCGCCCGCTACGACTTTCCGGAGTTCCAGAGCTTCGAGCGCGAAGGCCTGAAGGTGCTGATGACCCACATCGGCGGATATCCCGGCCACTACAATCCCGTCGCCCGCCGGGTGATCATGGAGGAGAGGCCCGGGCTGTTCGTCTGCGGGCATTCGCATATATTGAAGGTACAGTGGGATGAGAAGTTCGGGATGCTGACGATGAATCCGGGCGCGGCCGGCCTGCATGGATGGCAGGTAGTGCGCACCGCCCTCCGCTTCAAGATCGCGGACGGCGCCGTCAGCGGCCTGGAAGTCTTCGAACTGCCCCGCACTGGTGGCGGCCAACTCGCTGGTTATTAACGTTTTGAATAGTAGTGCCTTCCCTGTTTTTGCGGAAGGCACTCATACCGAATATGCTGATTATCACCAAGATAAGCGCCACCATCCTCGCCGTACTGCTGACGGTGGCTCCGGCGCAGAAGATGAAACAGTTTCCGGACGGAACGCGGGCAGAGCGATGGTTCAAGGCCGGACAGAGCCGCACGCCCAAGGCGGAACGCACCCAGTACATCATTACCGAACACGGCGTGCGGCAGGACAGCACCATACTCCAGACTGCGCAGATACAGGCGGTGATTGACAAGGCGGCCGCTGCCGGAGGAGGCACGGTGGTCATCCCCGCAGGCACCTATCTCTCGGGATCCCTATTCTTCAAACCCGGCACCCACCTGCATCTGCAGAAGGGTGCGACGCTCAAGGGCAGCGACGACATCTCCGACTTCGCCCTGCTCGAGACCCGCATAGAGGGTCAGACCTGCAAATACTTCGCGGCGCTCGTGAATGCGGACGGATGCAACGGCTTCCATCTCACGGGAGAAGGCACCCTCGACGGCAACGGCCTGCGCTACTGGAAAGCCTTCTGGCTCAGGCGCAAGTTCAATCCCGACTGCACGAACAAGGATGAGATGCGCCCGCGCCTGCTATACGTATCGAACTCGGACGACGTGCTCGTGGAGGGGGTGCGCCTCCGGAACTCGCCCTTCTGGACCGCCCACTTCTACAAGTGCAAGTGGCTCAGGCTCAAGGACCTGCATATCACATCCCCACGCAGGCCGGTGGCAGCCCCCAGCACCGACGCGGTCGACCTCGACGCCTGCAGGTACGTGCATATCTCCGGATGCTATATGTCCGTGAACGATGACGCCATAGCCCTCAAGGGCGGGAAAGGTCCCTACGCCGACACCGCGCCGGAAAACGGACCGAACGAGTTCGTGCTTATAGAATACTGCCGTTTCGGCTTCTGCCACAGTGCACTCACTGCAGGAAGCGAGTGCGTGACTGCGCGCAATATAGTTATGCGGAACTGCACGGTGGACGGCCCCTGGGTACTGCTGCGACTGAAGATGCGTCCGGACACCCCGCAAGTTTACGAGCATTTCTTGCTGGACGGCATCAGCGGCAACTGCGGCTCGGTGCTGCACGTGCACCCCTGGACCCAGTTCTACGACCTCGGCGACCGCCGCGACATCCCCCTCAGCATAGGCCGGCATATCACTATACAGAACTGTTCGCTCGAGAGCAAGACAGTCCGCGACATCGAAGAGATGCCGGAACAGTATCTGCTGGAGGATCTAAAGATTCTGGAGGACTAGGCCTTGGGCTGGCCGAACTCCTCGAGGAGATTCCAAAGCCCGTCCTCGCTGAGCACCCCGCGCTTGAGATTCGCAGGGAGTTCCCCCCTCTCATCCGCCTCGAAATCCTCTTTCCAGAGGCCTGAGTCCATATATTGCCGGAGGATGGCGATATCGTTCAGCGCCGCTCTCGCCCGATTGAAACGGCGCTCCATTTCGCGAATGCGGGAGATGCGGGGATCGGTTTTCATTTCAGATAATCCTTGATATTTATGGACCCCGCCTCGTTCTTGATATCGAGGCCCGGGACATACTCCTCCATCCGGGTCGAACCGCTCGCCTTATCGACATAGAAATAAACGAACGAGCCAGTATAACTGCGGAAAACAACCTTGTACTCCGCCTGCGTCTCATCTCCCATCGCCACATACATTATTTCCGGATTCTCCTCAGCTATACTCCAGTCGTAATTCTGATGGCAATAATTGTTCACCCCCTCGAATGCCTTCTCCGCCGTTATGCCGCCACCGCAGGAGCATAACAGCAAAAGGATAATCATGGATACCTTCAAGAAATTATTCATACCATTTGCCTTTTTTGCAAAGTTAGCGCTTTTTTGTGCACAAAAAAAAGGAGACATCCTCTTTCGAAAATGTCTCTTTGTGCGGTAGGTGAGAGTCGAACTCACACACCCCAACGGGCACTACCCCCTCAAAGTAGCGTGTCTACCATTTCACCACTACCGCGTGTGTTTGGGACTGCAAAAATAGAGATAATTCCGGAAAACACAAAATTTTCAGAAAAAATATTTAACTTTGCGGTCCCTTACGGGTTAAGGGAAACACATTTATTAACTATTAAACAGAAACACAATGGCTGTTAAAATTCGTCTCCAGCGCCACGGAAAGAAGAATTTCGCATTCTTCGACATTGTTGTGGCCGACACCCGCGCCCCTCGTAACGGACGCTTCATCGAGCAGATTGGATCTTACAATCCCAACACCAACCCTGCTACAATCGTTCTCAAGGCAGACCGTGCTCTCGCATGGCTCAATGTAGGTGCTGAACCTACCCTCGTCTGCCGCCGCATCCTCTCCTACGAAGGAGTCCTCCTGCGCAAGCACCTCAACGGTGGTGTTGCCAAGGGAGCCCTCACCCAGGATCAGGCAGATGCCAAGTGGAACGCCTGGAAGGCAGAGCGCGATGCAAAGATCGCTGCCAAGAAGTCGAGCCTTGCCAACGCCGCCATCGAAGCAAAGAAGGCTGCCAAGGCAGAGGAGACCAAGGTGAAAGAAGCCAGGGCTGAAGCTATCGCCAAGAAGGCCGCTGAACTTGCTGCAAAGCAGGCTGAGGCTGTTGCAGAAGAGGCTCCCGCAGAGGAGGCCGCTCCCGCAGAAGAGGCATAACATGCTCGCCGTCGCAAAGATTTTAAAATCTTTCGGCACCGACGGAGGTCTGCTCTTGAGCAGCAACGTCGATCTGGAAACACTGGATTTCAAGGAACCTGTATTCATCACATTCGATGGACTGCAGGTTCCTTTCTTTATTCTCGACTACACCCCAAAGGGCGGCAAGGCCGTGGTTCACCTCAACGACGTACACAATTTGGAGGACGCCGAAGAGATGTCAGGACGCACAATATATGCAGATGTAGAGTTGGAAGAAGATGAAGATCTCGATTTCACCGGCTGGGTCATCGTCGACCGCGGCCGCCGCATAGGCATCTGCACCGGTCTCGAAGACATCCCCGGCAATCCCTGCCTGGAAGTCCGGATCGATGGCCCTTCCGAAAGCGCCGGTGTGCTGATTCCCCTGCACGAAGACTTCATCGTCGAAGTGGACGAAGACTCCCGCACCCTCTCCCTCAATCTCCCCGACGGATTATACTAGAACTTGAACTCGGCGCCTATCTTCACTGCGAAGTTCGGCGTCTTGAGGCGGCTGAGGACCTTGTCGCGCATAGATTCGTCCGGCCCTGCGGAGTCATCCACCACCATCACGCGGTTGTCCCTGTAGGATGCCCGCCAGTAGCAGTCTATGCGGATGAACTTCAGGATATTCGACACTCCCGCTCCGAACTCGACATAAGGGAGATGCCCCAGCGACGAGGTGCCGTTCGGGAAGAGCATGGGCGCCTGCATCGAAGCGAGGTCCACTTTGGCGAGATTGCCGTTGTTGCGGTCGGAAAGCGAGCCCCAGGTTGCCTTGATCGACACTTCCTCCCTCCATCCGAGTTTGCGGATGAGGGGCACCTTTCCGAAGAAGAATCCGTTGAAGCAGTGATTCCAGAACACCGTCAGCCAGGTATCCGAGGTGAACTCCATGAAATCCATGCAGGCGAAGGAGAAACGGTTGAGCAGATAGGTGCTGTTCCCCTCGTGGAAATGCAGCAGCGGATAAGGCACCTGCCCGTAAACCTTGCCGGCGTTCACATAAATCCTCGACGTGCCGAACGGAGGCACGCGCGGGCTCCAGCGCATGGTGACTTCCGGACGGAGATAACTGTAATCTCCTTTCCTCAAGCCGGATACGGACCCGGCCAGCGTGATGGTCACCGAAGGATACTCCGAATAAACGTAGGTCTTCTTGAACAGACCCCGGTTCACGGTTTCATCCTTCGAAAGATGCAGGGACACATACATCTCGTTGGCGGCGACGCTGGAGATGCGGCTCGAGTCGCGGGCATACATCGGCACCTGCCGGATCTCCGGTATCCACGACACCTCGTTGGGGTAGAAACGCTTGAAATTGAATCCTATCTCCGCGTTCACCCGCGAAGAGAACTCGTGCTCGTAAGCGCCGGAGAAGGACGACATCATGCAGAGCTTGTTGTTGTAGCTGCCTCCGAAGATGGTGGCGAGGATATTCCCTTCTCCTATGGAATTGGCGGCAGGGCTGCCGAGCTGAAATACATCGTACTTCGCACCGAGCGTCAGCTTGCGCTGGGGGATGCGCCCGAAGAGGTGCTCCCACTTGAACTCGCCCTTGAGAGTCTTGTCCTTTGTGCCGTAGGCCCCGTAGAGGGTGAGACGGTCGGTGGTGCTGAACGACTTGGAGGTACGCATGCCGAACTGCGGCCGGAAGCCTTCCAACGAATTGAAACTGAACAGCTTGAAGTAGGGGCCGAAGCCGATTTTCCCCACCTCGTAGTAGCCGTTGATGGCGGTGTAGACTATCTCATAGAGACTCTTGTACAAAGGCACGGTCTGAATCTTCTCCACCATATCATAGACGGACTGCTCCTTCTCCGTCAGGGCGGTGGGCCGCACGGATGCCCAGTAGGCCTCGTCCTTCCGCGAAGCGTTTTCATCCACCTGCACCAGTCCCGCGCCGGAACTCAGTTTCTTCGAAAGCGAAAACTCCGGATTGCTGTAGACCATCTCCTTCTTAGCTATGAACGACAACATCTTCGAGGAATCCCTCAACGACAGCGAGAGGTCCACATACATGCGGTCGGACTTGTAGAACCAGGTGGAGTCCGGCTGGCGCTCGTACTCCGAATCGAACACAAGGTCCCTCAGCCAGTTGACGTTGGTGGTGTTCTTCATGTTGGCGCGTATGCTGCGCAGGGCGAAATCTTCGCAGTCGATGCGCATCTCCCCGTCGAAGGCCGGGGAGGACACCAACTGCTTTGGATGATACCTCACCAGCAAAGTCTTGCGGCCATCAACCTGCAGGGTATCGATAATATAATAGTTGTAGTAAAGCAGGCCTGACTCCTGTATGGGCGAAGGGAACTGCACGTCGAAGGCGTTGATAAAGGGGCGGTAGAAGTTCACCCGCAGATGCAGCGAGCCGGTAAACTGGCTCAGCATATTGTTCCCCTCGGGATTCAGGCCGGAGATGCGGTTGGCGACCACGGTCTCGGTATTCACTTCGGGAGATGAGCTGTGACGCCTGCGCGCCATAGTCTCGGAAATCATCACCGGCAGATAAGGCACGCCGGATACGGCGGAAGTATCGATGTAGTCGAACACGAAGCCGAACTCCCGCTTGAAGCCCTTGCCCGTCAGCTGCTCGGCCGGGTGCGTGAGATCCAGCTCCATCTTGTTGTAGACGTCGCACTCGTACTGCGGATGATTGTCGGGGTCGTTGGTGGCCCGGTGCTTCTGGATATTCGCCAGGAGTTCACGCGCCTTCTTGTTGTCGGCCTTCACCTTGGCGCCGGTCAGACGGTTGTCGGTGAGATGAAGGACGAAATCCACTTCGTTGAACTGCCCGGGATGCACCTGCTTGCCCTGAGTGTCGTATCCCAGCAGCTGCGCGACCACCACGTTTGCCGAAAGATCCCTGTTCTCAAGGTTGTAGTAACCGTCCATGTCGGTGGTAATGCCCACCGTAGTCCCGGCGAAATACACCGCCGCGAAGGGTACGCCCTCGCCTGTGTCGTCGGTAACCCGGCCGCGCACCTTCGTGGTCTGCGCATTGCAGACCAAGGACGCAAACAACAGCACCGCCGCCGAAAGCAGGTATTTCAGGCCAGGTTTCATATTGCGAAGTTACGCAATTGTGAGGAATAAAGCAAAGACTGCGGAGCCGGAGCCGGACATGCAGGCGTAGGCCGCGCCCTGGTCATGGAATTGCTGTTTGAGCCGGGCGATTTCGGGGTGCGCCGGAAAGACGCTGCGCTCGAAGTCGTTGACGAGGAGGCCTGGCCATGCGGATACAGGCAGGCGCAGAATGTCCCGCAGCGACGAGGGCTGCATCTGCGGCCGGGGCGGGGCCTGCGGGCTGTCCAGCCCGGCATACGCCTCCTTGGTGCTGACCGCCACCCCTTCGGGCACGGCGACCTCGATGCGGAAGGCGGAAAGGTCAATGTCGAAGGGTTCGAGAATCTCCCCTCGGCCGGTGGCGAACATCGGGCGGTTGTATATGAAGAAAGGACAGTCGGACCCCAGCCGGGCGGCGAATTCCGCAAGGGCTGCATCCGTGAGGCCGAGGCCGAAGATGTCGTTCAGCATGCGGAGGGCGAAAGCGCCGTCCGCCGAACCCCCTCCCAGCCCTGCTCCGACCGGGGAATTCTTGGTCAGATGTATGTGCACCGGGCCTATCCCGAATTCGTCGCGCAGCAATGCCCACGCACGGGCCGTGAGATCTCCCGAAGGGTCCCATCCGCGGTAGCAGGGGCCGTCGATTTCTATTCCGAACTCCCGCGAGGGCTCTATCGTCAGCTCGTCGCAGTACTTGAAACAGGGGATGAAGAGCGTCTCCAGTTCGTGAAACCCATCCGGACGCCTGCCCAGCACCCGGAGTCCGAGATTCAGCTTCACATTCGGACGCAGTATCATAGTCTGGAGAGTATCTGTTCCTTCATTTCCTCCGGAAGATGCGAAATCACCGGAGAGATAAAAGAGATCATCTGCATCTTGCGGGCCTCCGCTTCGGGAATTCCGCGGCTGCGCAGATAGAAAAGTTCATCGTGGTTCAGATAGCCGGTGGTGGCTCCGTGCGAGCATTTCACGTCGTCGGCGTAGATTTCCAGCTGGGGACGCGATTCGGCCACGGCCCCATCCGAGAGGAGGATGGAGTGGTTCTCCTGGAAGGCTTCCGTCTTCTGCGCATCCTTCGCCACGTACACCAGTCCGTCGAATTCGGCGCGGGCGCTGCCTCCCACGATGCCGCGGAAGACCTGGCTCGAGTGCGAGCCGCCCACCAGATGCCGGACGGTGAAATCGAACTTCACCTGTTCGCTGTGGGGGCTGAGGTAGAGTCCGTAAATCTCCAGGTTCACCCCCGCCTTTCCTATATTGATTTCGAAGGGAATCTCGGCGCTCACCCCGGGCATCACGATGAAAGTGAGCCGGAGATGCTCCTGCTCGTTCAGGGTCAGCCGCTTGGGCACTTCCTCGATGCCTACTCTGTAGATCCTATCCATTGATGCTCTCGAATCCTTCGGTTTCTATCTGCCCTGCGAGTTCCATTCCGCCCGTGGCGATGATGCGTCCGGCCTTGAGCACGTGCACCACGTCCGGGGTGATGAGGTCCAGCAGATGCTTGTAGTGGGTGATGATGATGGCGGATTTCTCCGGGCTGCGGAGGGCGTTCACCCCGTCGGCCACAACCTTCAGGGCGTCTACGTCGAGGCCGGAGTCGGTTTCGTCGAGAATGCTGAAGAGAGGATCGAGCATTGCCATCTGGAATATTTCGTTGCGCTTTTTCTCGCCGCCGCTGAAGCCGACGTTCACCTCGCGCTTCGCAAACTCTCCCTTCATGCCCACGAAAGCCATCTTCTCCTTGAGGAGCTTGAGGAACTGGCCGGCGCTGAGCTCGAGTTCTCCGCGGGCCTTGCGTCTGGCATTCACCGCCGCCTTCATGAAATTGGTGATGCTCACGCCGGGGATCTCTATCGGATACTGGAACGAGAGGAAAAGTCCCGTCCAGGAGCGCTCCTCGGGGCTCATAGCGAGCAGGTCCTGGCCCGCGAAAGTGATGCTGCCGGAAGTGACCGTGTAGTCCGGCCGCCCCGCCAGCACAGCGCTCAGCGTGCTCTTCCCGGCCCCGTTCGGGCCCATCACGGCGTGAATCTCGCCGGGTTTTATTGTCAGATTGATGCCGTGGAGAATCTCCTTCCCCTCTATCCCGGCATGCAAGTCGTGTATTTCGAGTAAATTTTCCATAATTTATCCTATCGAACCTTCGAGGTTGACTGAAAGCAGTTTCTGGGCTTCGACCGCGAATTCCATGGGGAGGCGGCTGAGCACTTCGCGGGCATATCCGCCCACTATGAGGCCGACGGCGTCTTCGGGGGAGATGCCGCGCTGGTTGCAGTAGAAGAGCTGGTCTTCGCTGATGCGGGAGGTGGTGGCCTCGTGCTCGACGATGGCGGTGGGGTTGGCGTTGCGTATCACCGGGAAGGTGTGCGCGCCGCATTTGTCGCCGATCAGCAGGCTGTCGCACTGGCTGTAGTTGCGGGCGTGCTGCGCACCGGGATTCATCCGCACGAGCCCCCTGTAGGAGTTCTCGCTGTGGCCGGCGGAGATGCCCTTGCTCACTATCCTGCTGCGGGTGTTACGGCCGATGTGTATCATCTTCGTGCCCGTATCCGCCTGCTGGTAGTTGCCGGTGAGGGCCACGGAATAGAACTCGCTGCTGGAATTGTCGCCCATCAGCACCGTGGAGGGATACTTCCAGGTGATGGCGGAGCCGGTCTCGACCTGCGTCCAGCTCAGGTGGCTGCCCTCGCCGCGGCAGAGTCCGCGCTTGGTGACCAGGTTCAGGATGCCGCCGCGGCCCTGGGAATCTCCCGGATACCAGTTCTGCACCGTGCTGTAGCGCACGTCCGCATCCTTCTCCACTATTATCTCCACCACGGCCGCGTGGAGCTGGTTTTCGTCGCGCATCGGGGCGGTGCAGCCCTCCATATAACTCACGCTTGCGCCTTCGTCGGCGATGATGAGCGTGCGCTCGAACTGGCCGGTGCCGCTCGCGTTGATGCGGAAGTAGCTGCTGAGATCCATCGGGCACTTCACTCCCTTGGGGATGTAGCAGAAGGAGCCGTCGGAGAAGACCGCGCTGTTCAGCGCCGCGTAGAAGTTGTCGGCGACGGGCACTACGCTCGCGAGGTACTTGCGCACGAGGTCCGGGTGCTCCCTGACAGCCTCGGAGAAGCTGCAGAAGATGATGCCCATCTCCGACAGTGTCTTGCGGAAGGTGGTGCTGACGCTAACGGAGTCGAACACGGCATCTACCGCCACCTTCGATTTAACTCCCGCCAGTACCTCGCGTTCCTTTATGGGGATGCCGAGCTTGTCGAAGGTCTCCTGCAGGGCGGGATCTATCTCCTTCGGACGGTCTTCGTCCCTCTTGGGGGCTGCGTAGTAGATGATATCCTGGAAGTCTATCTCCGGGAGGCGGCTGAGATGCCCCCACTTGGGCGGAGTCATGGTTTTCCACTTGCGGAAGGCATCCAGACGGAACTCCAGGAGCCACTCAGGCTCCTCCTTCTTCGCGGAGATGGTGCGTATGATATCTTCGTTCAATCCCTTCGGGACGAACTCCTGTTCTATATCTGTAACAAAACCCTCGCTGTACTCCTTCTCTGCCGCCGCCGCGAGGATGTCTTTTTCTTCTGCCATAGATTGCAAAGATAGTGATTTCCGTGGAATTACTATCTTTGCACCCATGAACACATTCGGACAATACTTCAAGGTTTCCATCTTCGGGGAGTCCCACGGGCCTGCGATCGGCGTCGTGCTGGACGGAGTGCCGGAGAATATCCCTCTGGAAGAGGAAGATTTCGCTGCGGATATCGCCCGCAGGGCCCCGGGTGCGGTGGGTACAACTGCCCGTCGCGAGGCCGACAAACCCAAGGTCCTGAGCGGCGTGCTCGACGGCTACACCACCGGCGCGCCCCTTACCATAGTCTTCTGGAATTCCAACGTGCAGAGCCAGGACTACGAGCAGTTCGCGTCCATCCCCAGGCCCGGGCACGCGGATTTCGTGGCCAACATCAAGTACAATTTCGCGAACGACCCCCGCGGCGGCGGACATTTTTCCGGCCGTCTGACCCTGCCCATAGTGGCGGCGGGAGTGGTCGCAAAGAAGATTATCAACGCCGAGTACGGCACCGAGGAAGCACCCCAGAAACTGGACGTCGCGATTTCCGCGCAGTTGCTGGAGATAGGCGGCGAGAAGGATCCCTCCAAGTGGGACGCTTTGCTGAAGAGCGTCGCTGCCGAGGGCGATTCGCTGGGCGGCGTGATTGAATGCACCGTGACCGGGCTCGGCGTCGGCGTGGGAGATCCCTTCTGGGATTCGGTGGAGTCCTGCCTGGCTCACGCCATGTTCGCTATTCCCGGTGTGCGCGGCATCGAATTCGGCGACGGATTCGCCGCGGCGCGGATGAAAGGCTCCGAACACAACGATCCTTTCGGTCCGGACGGTCCTTTGAAAAATGGCTCCGGCGGAGTGAACGGCGGCTTGACCAACGGCGCGCCCATCGTTTTCCGGGTGGCCGTGAAACCCACGTCCAGCATAGCCAAGCCCCAGAAGACATGGGACTTCGAGCATAAGAAGGAGGCGTTGCTCCAGGTGCGCGGCCGCCACGACGTGTGCTTCGCCCGCCGTACCCCCGTCATCGTCGAAGCCATGACCGCCATCGTCCTCGCGGATCTGCTGTAGAGGCTCGCCGTAGTGGCGCGTAAAGCTTTGGTTGTCAAGAGTTTAACTGGTAGTGCCTTCCGTCAGAAACCGGAAGGCACTACCCGTTAAATAGCTGACTCACCGCGAATTATCCGCCACCTGCTCGAAAGGATTCTCTTGGGGACCGCCCTTCCACTTGAGCTGGCGGACGGTGGCGGTTTGATAGCCGCGACGGAGCTTAAGCGGGGTGGAGACGAACCAGGTGCCGTCGCCGAGGGTGCAGATCCCCGTGCAGGCGTCGCTGAAACGCCATCCGCGCACGCCCTTCACGGTGCTGAGCAGGCCCTGCTGCCACAACGCGAGCGACAGATGTTCTCCATCGTCTTCCAAACCGCGCAGGACTTTTTTCTCCGGCTTCTGATTCACCGGCACGGCAAACAGGCTGTAATTCGGGAATTCCGGTTTCTTGCCGGCGTAGGATGCCATGAAGATGCAGCCCGTCCCGGGGTCGTAGCACAGATTCTGCACTCCCCAGGTGGTATTGCCGGTGAAGACAAAATACTTTGCCGCCGCCTTGGGTGCTGCGACCCCGGGTTTGAACGCATCCAGTTTGTATTCCAGCAATATCTGGTGGTCGTTGTCGCGCCGGGAAATATCTCCGTAGATGCCATAGGCGACGTACAGGCGCGGCTTGCCGTTCTTCTTTCCTATCTGCGGAGCGATGGTCACCCCGTCGATGCCGGAGCAGCCGTACTTGGTCTTGTAATCCGCAATCGCCTCCGCCACCTCGTAGGTCTGCATCGCCATGCGGTCGACATCCACCACCGCCACATAGAAGCGGGCCTGATCCCGGGTGAAGGCCTCCGTGCCGAGGTTCCTGGCTATCCCGCGGCCAATCTCGTCGTCCTTGCATTCCAGCGATGCATACAGCTTGCGGGCACGGGCGTCGAAGGTCATCGCGCCCAGATGGCCGTTGATGGAATCCACTTTCGCCAGCACGTTGCCTTCGTAATCGACTTTCACCAGCGAAGTGGTGAAAGACAGATAGAAACAGCGGGCGGCGGTGTCGACTGCCATGCCCTGTACGTGGTCCTTGCTCTTTATCTTGACCTCGAACCTGGAGGGAAGCGCCTGTGCGCCCGCGCTGAGCACGGCGGCCAGCATGACGATAGATGCGATAAACTTTCTCATATCTGCAAAAATACTACGATGATGCGAAAAACACAATCAAAAACCGTGTCTGTTTGAGGGAAGCTCCCTTATTTTTTGTAATATTGCAAAAGAATATACAGTAGTCATGACATCTGAAGAAAGAATAGCAGCGGCTCTCAAGGTGGCGACAGACACCAAGGCCTTCGAGCTCGGACAGGGCATACTCGGGCGGGTCCCCGCATTGTTCAACGAATATTTCCCCGGTCGCAAGGCCGTGCTGGTGGCGGACAAAAACACCTGGCGGGTGGCCGGAGCGGAGGTCTTCGAGGCCCTGCAAGCCGCCGGCGTCCCCACGGAAAAATTCCTCTTCGAAGAGGATGAATTCCACGCCGACTGGGATCATATCGAGTTGCTGGACAAGGTATTGGACGAAAGCGGCGCCATCGCCGTCTCGGTTGGGTCCGGCACCATCAACGACCTCTGCAAACTCACTTCCCATCATCACAGGCAGAGCTATCTCACCGTGCCTACGGCCGCTTCGGTGGACGGATACACCTCTTTCGGCGCATCCATCACCTACCAGAACGCCAAGCAGACTTTCGAGTGCCCGGCGCCGGTCGCGGTTGTGGCCGATGTCGACGTGATAGCGGCGGCGCCCAAGGACATGACTGCCGCGGGCTATGCGGATCTGGCGGCCAAGGTGCCTGCGGGTGCGGAGTGGATGATTGCGGATATCGTGGGGGCGGAGCCTATACAGCCGGCCGCCTGGCACGTGTTGCAGGACTGCCTGGACGATCTGCTCTCGGACCCCGCGGGGGTAGCTGCGGGCGATCCGAAAGCCGTGGCAGATCTCTTCGAGGGCCTGATACTCAGCGGCTTTGCGATGCAGGCCGCCCGTTCGAGCCGTCCTGCTTCATGCTGCGACCATCTCTTCTCGCACATCCTCGACATGACCCACCACCGCTATAGAGGCAAGTTCGTCTCGCACGGATTCCAGGTGGCGATCGGCACCCTGACCATGTGCGCGGTGTTCGACGAGTTCCTGAAGTACGATCTCTCCGATATCGACGTGGATGCCTGCGTGGCTGCGTGGCCGACGCTGGAGGAAGAGCAGGCGCGTGCGCTGAAAATCTTCGAGGGATTCCCGGCCCCCAGGCTCGGATACGACCAGATCACCCAGAAGTACGGAGATGCCGGGGCTGTCCGCCGCGAACTCAGCGTCGTGCGCGACAACTGGGCCTCCCTTCGCGAGCGCCTCGCCGGCCAGGTCTGGAGTTTTGCCAAGATGCAGGAGATGTTCAAGATCGCCGGCGCTCCCTACGAGCCCGAGCACATCGGAATCACCCGCGCCGACATCCGCGACATGTTCCCCAAGGTGCAGTTGATGCGCTGGCGCTACAATATCCTCGACCTCGCCAAGCGCGGCCGCTTCTACGACCGCCTGGTCGACAGCGTATTCTCGAAAGGCGGCGCCTGGGAGATCTGAACCGGCCATCCGGCGGCAGTTTTGTGGAGAATCGCCACGGCCGTGGTGGCAGCTAACAGGTTCTGTCTTAGTGTTTTAGTGGGCAGTGCCTTCCCGCAAAAACGGGAAGGCACTGCCCACTAATCACATATTGCTCAATGTTTTAAGTGCCACCATTTGGATATAAGAAAACATTGTTGCATATTTGTAGTCAACATAAAACCGAGAGATATGAAGGGTCGGAATTACAATCAGGATACTGCCTTGCATCTTTATCAGAAAACCGAAAACGGCTTTCTGCTTTTCTATACGATTTCTGATTATCTTGTGTTTTTCACGACCATCTGCTGTCAGGCAAGAAAACGCAAGGTTCGATTATACGGTATCGCCCCGATGCAAGATCACTTCCATCTAATGGCAGATGCTGAAAGGCGGGAAGCAGTTTGTGATTTCATGAGGGATTCGACATCTCAGTATGCCCTGAATCTGAATGCCAGCCTTCATTCTTCCGGAAAGATTTTTCACAAGGCATTCGGATGTGCACAGAAGAAAGGGAGCAAGGCCATCCGAACCTGTGCTTCATATTTGTACAATAACGCCGGTGAAAAGAAACTCTGCAGCAGGGCCGAAGATTATCGGTGGACATTTCTGGCGTACGCAAAATCGAAACATCCATTCTCTGAACCTTTGGTACATAAAGATGCGAGCAGGGCGTTTCGCAGAATAATCAAGATGGTTGACTATTATTCCAAAGCGGGCGTCCCCCTGGAATACAACTGGCTGGGAAGATGGTTCTCCGAATTGGACGGTGTTGAAAGACAACAACTTATTGATTACATTATTGTTTCATACAACTGCATTGACTACGAAAAGTTGTTCTCTTATTACGACAATTCATATGACACCGCCTGCCTTGCTTTCGCTTCCAATCAAGGCAGCGAATATGACATCAAAGAGGATTTTGTGCCAGGAAGCCATATTCCCTATCTGGAAATCCCAATAGCACTGAAAAAGTATCACGGGATCGACAATCCGAAAACTGCCTTATGGCTTCCGGACGACCAGAGGGCAAATCTGCTGTGCGATCTTGCCATGGAGACACACGCCAGCATAAGACAACTCAAGAAGTATCTGCGATTGACAGGCGGTGAATAGTGGCGGATAATGTGGTGATTGTTAATGGTTTGAACTATAGTGCCTTCCCGCTTTTCCGGGAAGGCACTACCAGCTAATTATCTACTACTCAGTACTTTAAGCGCCACCGTGCTAACGGCAGAACTCCTTCAGCAGGGGGTAGAGCGCCTGGGCGTAGCGGGTCTGGCCAAGATCGGTAGTGTGGACGTAGTCTACCGTGGCTTCGCCGTCACTGCCGTTCAAATCCGCGCCCGGAACAAAGTGCAGATTCTTGCATCCGGCCTTCACAAGCCGCTCGTACACAGTTCGTTGAGCGGCATTGCGGGCCTCAACATCCTCATACGAGGACGCACTCACCCAGTCGTGGGAATAATGCGCCATCCCCACAAAGACAATCGGCACGTCGGGGTGCGCCTCACGCAGGATACGCACGAAGGCCTCGCCGCGCTCCAGAATAATTTTCGCGGAGCAGTTGGGCACGTTGTCCAGCACGAACACGGCCGGATTCTCCACGCGCGCCATCAGTTGCGCCACTTCGGGATCGAGCCGGGCGTTGCCGCTGAAACCGAGGTTCACCACCTCGCGGTCCAGCCAGCGGCCGAGGATGTTGGTGAAGGCCATCCCGGGACGCGACACGCAGCCGCCCTGGAGGATGGAAGTGCCGTACATCACCACCGGTGCGGCCCTGTGCAAATCCTTCTCCGGGATAAACTCATACCCGGGGTCGGTGCCTATCTCCAACTCCGAAACGCCGTCATACAGAGACAGATACATCCGGAACTCCTTGTATCCGGCCGACATCTCCTTGACTATGCAGCGGGTGGTTTCAAGGTAGTCCAGGGCGGGACGTGCGCTACCGAC